>NZ_JBBNAD010000006.1:0-300000 GCF_037996765.1 Bdellovibrio sp. GT3
AGCTGCCATGGAGCTGAGATTGCAATTGAAACTCCTCACTTTTCTTGGATTGATTCATGGAATGACCCAACGCATTTTTGGCATTTTTCAAGTGGTTGGTCACGTCGGATGGAAAAAGGTGAATATCTTAGTCACATTGTAGGTGAGTTTGAAACGATCGAAAGCAGAATCGAGTTCAATCAAACCTTTAGAAGCATAATTCCAAAACTTATTTCAAGGATTTTGGGCCAAGATACTTACGAAAAGTATTATGCATTTATTTTTCCCGCAAGAAACATTCACACACGACTTCGAGTAGTTAAAAATTAAACTCCTATTAAAGCTTAGATTTTTTGGACAGCGGAGAGTACATCTATGTCGGAACGCCATAAATCAACAATAGTTTCTATTCTTGTTGTCAGCTGTATTGGTGCTGCATTGGTATCTTGGCGCATTTTTGATGCTTTGATTGTCATATTTGCTCTAGTTATGATGAGCTTTTACACAAAGGATATGCGCAAATGGATACGCGAAAAAAGATTCTCTGGTCCCGGAAAGTTTACAAATTGGCTTATTCCGATTTGGCTTATTGCGGTAACGCTTAGTTATGCTACCCAGCAAAGTTTTGGCCAAGATCAACTAGATGATATCTTGAGTTTTAGATGGATGCTTGCTTTATTTCTGTTCGTTTGGGCTGGCACTAAAATTACTTTTTCAAAAAGATTTCTCACTTCAGTCTTTAGCTCAATATGTATTTTTTTAATTGCAGGACTACTGTGGCAATTTATTATTTTGCCTACAATTTCACCGTCAGTTCAACTCGACACTCGTTTTATTGGTTTTTTTCACAATGCAAATCACTACGGCTTAGCAGTTGGAATTCTATTTTCCTTCACCGCGGGCATTCTAACTTTATCCATAGTCCAAAATGCATCAATCCGCACATCTGCTGCAGCCTTACTTATATCTGGAATTTGTACATTCGGAAGTCAAACACGTAGTTCCTGGCTTGGTATTGGGTTAGCAATCCTCTTCATTTTGATCATATTTAAACGAAATAAACGCATCACGTATCCACTTATAGCATGCGCAGTTGTCACCACACTAGTTTTTGCTTTTGATATTGGACCACTTAAAAGTCGCCTGCTTTACGCTTTCGATTCATCAGGCACTTCTTCAACAGGAATAAGGATGGACCTATGGAAGGCAAACATACAAATTTTTAAAGAACATTGGATTTTCGGTGCAGGTTACTACGAAAATATACGTTTGCTTCCAGAATACTTTAAGAAACTTAATATCAATCAGACATTCATTGGTCATGCCCATAATCAATATTTACAGGTACTTGCTGGTACGGGAATTGTTGGCTTCGTGGTATATCTGGCTTTCTTTGCGAAATACTTGCGCTTTTTCTGGCTAAAGTTCACTCAACTCAAGGATACAAATTCGATGCAAATTTCCTTTGCATCGATTCTCGTATTAATTACCTTCTTAGCCCAATCATTAACAGAATGCCCTTTTAATCTAAGAGAACCCAGAAGTATCATGATAATCTTACTGGGAACAACGTACGGATACCTTTCGAAATTAAGTCCAGAATCATAGCTAAAAAGTAAAAGGAATTTACTTTTTCACGATGGTTGATTTCAATTTACTCGCAATCAGATCTGGTGGATAGATCATTGCTTTATAAACACCGCAATCTATTATCTCGATTGGTGTACCAAAATCTGCAGTCAGCTGCTCTACCGTCTTGTCGAACTCTTGGCGATAAGTATTATGGGCAATGACAAAATCATACTTGTCTGTAAATACATTTTTATTAGTAATCCAGTAATGGTATTTCATTTCATCCATATTCATTTGTGCAAGCTGCAACCCTGTCTTACTCGTGTACGCAATACGTTTTGCGTCCCAATACCCAGAAATACCATGGCGAATTCCCTTAGAACCAAGCTGTTCATCTAAACATCTAACTTCTTCAGGATAATAGGTTCGAAGATTCGCCAATGCTTCCGACTTTTCTAATCCAACCAAACTTCCAAACAACAATAAAGCGCACAGACCACTTAATGCCAGGCCAACTTTCTTCCGATCAAAAACCTGATCTAACAAGAACGGTAAAAACAAAAATGGACCATAGACGATATTAAAGGCATATCGCAAAGGAGCTCCTAGCTGACTTGGAAGAACCACCAGATTTGCAGCCATCGAAACCAATAAAAACAGAGCTATGAACCATGCCTTACTGTCACTTTTTTTGAACTTCCACATTCGCCAAAGAACCACCACATTCAAAACCAAAAAAACTAAACCGATGATCAGGAAAGACAGACTATTGTTAATAAGATCTTGCAGATTGTCTGCGTAAACATTTAAGTTTGCTTTAATTCCATAATAAGAAGTGAAATAACTAATGGCTTTATAAATTCCAAATGAAATTAAAGTGCTATAAAAAACAAAGAGCGCTTTGCTTTTGCTCTCCTGCACCGGAAGGATTTTCATCCACCCCATCACTAAGAAAACAAAAATCGCGGGCAACACAAACTGCAAGATAATTATCTGATCAGAAAGAAGAATACAAAATAAGATAACTACTTGAGCACACTTAATCAGTTTGTTTGATGGATTTCTAAATCCCAAAAGGACAACCCACAAAAGCGCCAAGGTGCAGATATAGGCACCAATATGAAATGCGGACTGCAACCATAAATTGTAATCAAGCGGAAGCAACCCCTGACCAAGAACGGAAAATAAAACAACAAACCCAGCAAGCCTGATCCAGGTTTCATTTTTCTCAAGCTCTCTGTAGATTAAGTAAACAAAAAGCACCAGCATTAGTAGTTGAACCACACCATATGCCCAAATCATCAGGTGCTTATCCGCAAAGATCTTCCACATCGCAAATATGTTAAGCATGTCAGGAAATATGTATAACGCAGGACCAAGACGCCATTCAGAAAGACGAGCACCATTTGAAAGAATATCTATCGCAAGAGTTGGGAAATAGACTGCATCGGAGTTATAAAAAAGTTCCCTATCTATAACACCACGACCAATTGCTCCTAGATAATTCCAAAAACAAAGAAGAAACGAAAAAACAAATATGATGGATGTGGAGTACTTTTTAAACATAGACAAAACACTAAGTTATTCACTATATGCTTGCAAGACAGACAGCAATTGTCCTATTGCATTATCAGCACCACTACTCCAAAATTAGCTCACCCAGTTTTGCCTTATGGGTTCGCACGTACTCTGGAAAACTCTCATCAATCTTAACAAAACGAGAATCCAATTGATCACCATAAAGACTCCCACCATTACGGATAATCTCCTCAACCTTATTAGGATCCTTGAACTCATCTTTATTGTGTTCTTTATGAGCGTAAGCTTCGATCTTTTCGATAACCTTTTTCGCCCCGCCTAGATAACTAAAATGCCAACCACCGTTAGGTACGACAGTGATTTTATCAGTACTGACGCGATTTTCACGGTACAGGCGAGTTTTTTTAATTGTTTTGATATCGGAGTAGTTAAGCATAACCGTTCCATACCAAGGCATATAACCATCAACCAATGGGATAGGCTCTGGGTAAGTCTTAATGAAGCAATTCAAATAGTAGTAGTAAAGCTTTTGTTGAAACACCTTGATGCCAGGTTTCGAAGCATATTCCTTCACTAGCTCTGGACGTGGAATTTCATCCACATCGGAAACAATGATCACATCATTGGGCTTACAGTTTTTAAGTCCATAAAGGATGCCTTCTTTTTGATGATCATCGTAATCCCAAGTTTTAGGAACGCGCCACTTGGAAAAAAAGTTTGGATATTTATCAACAACAACGTGCTCGATTTTATGCAAGAATGGCTTGAAGCGCTCTTTGTTTTGTTCGAAGTAAAGAGGCTTTTCTTTCTTCTGAAACGTACGCGTGGCTTCAACCAGTACAAACTTATCAACAACTTCATTCAATGTGTTTAAACGAATCTCAAGAAGGTCCAGCTCATTAAAAAAAGCAAAGCAATCGTAAATCATAAACAACCTATTTTCTGGATTAATCAAGTTCCGAGCTGATGGAAATCAAATACTGACCGTAAGCATTCTTCTTTAATGGCTCAGCTAACTTTAACAGCTGCTCTTTGCCGATATAACGCATACGGAACGCAACTTCTTCAGGCGAGGCAATCTTTACGCCCTGACGCTTTTCGATGGTTTGAATAAACATGCTGGCTTCAAGCAAACTCTCGTGAGTTCCTGTATCCAACCATGCAAATCCACGTCCCATGACTTGAACGTTGAGGTTGCCTTTCTCAAGATACACGCGATTAAGATCCGTAATCTCAAGTTCACCACGATGTGAAGGTTTAAGTGCCTTTGCATATTCAACTACGTGCTTGTCATAAAAATACAACCCGGTGACAGCATAGTGCGACTTAGGCTTTGTTGGTTTTTCCTCCAAAGATACTGCATTGCCAGATTTATCAAACTCAACAACACCGTAACGTTCTGGATCGTGAACTTTGATCGCAAAAACTTCAGCTCCATTTTTTAGCTTTGCTGATTCCTGCAATAGTCCCATAAACCCATCACCGTAATAAATATTATCACCAAGGACCAATGCACACTCGTCACCGTCGATGAATTTTTCACCAATGATAAAGGCTTGAGCCAGACCATCCGGAGAAGGTTGAACTGCATAAGAAAGCTTAATACCCCACTGCGAACCATCACCAAGGAGTTGTTCAAATCGTGGCGTATCCTGTGGTGTAGAGATAACTAAAATATCGCGAATTCCCGCCATCATCAGAGTTGTCAGCGGATAGTAAACCATCGGCTTATCGTAAATCGGAAGAAGCTGCTTACTTACAACTGTTGTTGCAGGATAAAGTCTAGTACCAGAACCGCCGGCAAGAATAATCCCCTTCATTACTTACGTCCCCCATAATTTTTATCCAACCATTCGCGGTAACTACCAGAAACAATGTTTGAAACCCAAGTTTCATTATCTAGGTACCACTGGATAGTCTTAGCCAATCCAGTTTCGAAATTTTCTTTGGGCATCCAACCCAGCTCTTTTTCAATCTTAGTGGCATCAATGGCATAGCGCTTGTCGTGCCCCGGACGATCCGTCACATACTTCTTCTGTGATTTATAACTCTGGCCGTCTTTGCGAGGACGAATTTTATCCAAAGTATTGCAAATTGTATCTACGACCTCGATGTTCTTTTTTTCATTCCAACCACCGACGTTGTATGTTTCGCCCAGGCGACCCTTTGCAAGTGCGAGCTCGATCGCCTCACAGTGGTCAACCACATAGAGCCAATCGCGGATATTAGAGCCGTCGCCGTAGATTGGAAGATCCTTACCATTCAAAGCATTATGTATCATTAGCGGGATCAACTTTTCCGGAAACTGATACGGCCCATAGTTGTTTGAGCAATTCGTGGTTACAGTCGGCAATCCATACGTGTGATGGTAAGCGCGCACCAAGTGATCACTTGCAGCCTTAGAAGCAGAATACGGACTATTTGGCTGATAAGGAGTTGTTTCACTGAACGCGGGGTCATTTACTTCCAAACTTCCATAAACTTCATCCGTAGAAACATGCAGGAAGCGGAATGCTTTCTTTTCGGCTTCCGGAAGTTGTGACCAGTATTCTTTAGTTACTTGAAGCAAGTTAAAGGTACCAACAATGTTGGTCTGAATAAATTCGCCTGGACCATGGATCGAACGATCGACATGGCTTTCCGCCGCAAAATTCAAAATGGCGCGGGGCTTATGCTCGCGAACCAACTTCTCTAATGCAGGCAAATCCAAAAGATCTGCTTTGGCAAAAATATATTTGGAATTACTTTCCACAGATTTTAAATTTTCGAGATTACCTGCGTAGGTCAATTTATCGATATTAACAACAGGCTCGTTGTTATTTTTCAACCAATTCAGAATAAAATTGGAACCGATAAATCCAGCTCCGCCTGTTACGAAAATCATAGTAATAACCCCAATTTAACAAAGATAAAAATGTACCTTAGAACATTCGAATATCCAACGGAATGCAACGCAAAATGATTCTTTCTATGCAGGCCTCAACCCCTGTGTTACCAAATATAGAAGGCCAATTAGATCAAGGACAACACTTTGCAGCAATCACCTATGACGATCTACTTTGATATCAGCACACTCAACCCAGACAAGGTTACGGGCGTAGGTGTCTATATGCTTCAGCTATGGGAGCGTCTCCGCAAAAGGACCGATCTAGTCGTCATTCCCGTGCTAAAACTTTCACGCATCAAAAAACGCGCAAAACTTGAGCAGTTCTTAAACTCTAAAATTCAGCTAATTTGGCCGTGGACGGGAATGGGTTCGAAAAATGCCCTCTACCACGGGCCTGATTTTAAAGTACTTATGAATGCCTTCCTTCCCCGCGTGGTCACCGTTCACGACATGGTGGTTTTTGAAAAGTCGTACAACAATCCAGCTTTCTACACCAAAGGCATTAAGGAACTAACTCAGGTTCTCAACAAAAAACTAAACGCCGTGGTCGTTAATTCTGAGTTCACAAAATCTGAAGTATTAAAGCACTTCCCAGAGTTAAAACAAAAAACTCACGTCACCTATCTTGGTTGCGACCGTACTTATCCCCCTCAAGTGCCATTCGAAGACGATAGACTTGGCAAGTATATTTTGTTCCTGGGAACTTTGGAAAAACGCAAAAATCCAGTTGCAGTTCTTGATGCTTTTAAAATCCTTTGCGATCAAGGTACCGATTTAAAATTAGTTTTAGCCGGAACCTGGGGTTATGGCGAAAACGAAATCAAACAAGCCTTGGTGCGATTTCCATATCCAGACAGAGTCTTTCATTTAAACTACGTTCCTAACAATCAAGTTGCTGGCTTATTCAAAAATGCCCAAGCGTTCGTTTTTCCGAGCCTGTATGAAGGTTTTGGCATTCCAGTATTGGAAGCCATGAGCCTGGGGTGCCCTGTAATCACTTCAGATAAAGGGGTATTGAGAGAAATCACGGGCGATGCCGCATTACACGCATCCCCGACTGAGCCGAATGAAATTGCGCAATCTCTGATTCGTCTACTTGGTTCGGAAGAATTAAAACAAAGCCTGATCACGAAGGGTCGCATTCAGGCCGCTAAATTTACGTGGGATAAATGCGCAGAAGAAACGGTCAACATTTACAAGTCCATTTTAAAAGCGACTATTTAAGCGCCTTCAATACCGGCTCTAACATTCGCATTGAACCGTAACAAGTAAAGTGAACGCCATCATTCCAGAACTTAGGGGAACCATCATCCCCTTCGATCCCTTGAAAAGCATCAACGATCTTAACTTTTGAATTCTTTGAGAGCTCGATCAATTCCTGAATCCACTTTTCATGCCGCGCATATATTTCAGCATGCTCAGCCTTTAATTTTGCCAGAAACACGGGATTGTAAGGAATCACGACAACGACAACTTCAACGCCATTGTCAGACAAGGACCTCACTTGATCCGCAAATAGCTTCCAGGCGTTTTCACTTTGGGCAGATTTAATTGGGCCGTTTACGTAGTTCTGATAAAGCATCTGCACTTCGCGTGAAAGACCCTCGACCGACTCATTGCCTTTGAATCCTGGATCCATGCAGCGCTCATAAAGCTCACTACCCGGGCCTTGGTTTACTGCGACTGAATTTTTATGTTTCACATGATGAAGTGATGCTTCAAAGGTATTATGATCAATAAGAGACTGCCAATGGGAAGCTCTTAACCAAGGATTTTCATGCGCGCTTGTATCAGGCAAATATTTTCGAAGAGCTTCAGTGTTTTTAATTCTTGAATCCGTGTTTTCAGAAATCAACTCGAAGTAATCAGCAAACCAGATCACTCTTTTCAATTTGGTTTTTTCTTTGGCCATATTGCTGAAGATGATTTTAGTCATGACTTCGGCACCTTCGGTGGCGCCGTTAATTGTTTTTAACCCCGTCACTTGCTCTACCCATTGGGGCGGAGTGGTTTGCGCGCGAGAGGATCCTAGAATCAACTGCTCAGCTTCTGGATGCGCCAGAATTGTTTGAGCTGTTTTGTAGTAAATATTCAAACTTGATCTTTTTAGGCTTACTTCAGAACAGTTGTAAAAACACTGCGGGTCGGTTTGATAATTAAACAGAGCAATGCCACCCAATAGTAAAATGATCGTCGCTATAAGCAGATAGAGAGCTTTTAAAGAAGACATAAACTCCCCTTCCTAGAACTGGAAGTAGAGGAACGGAGATTCCTCGCCCATATAAGTTAAACAAACTACAAACATCAGCGCCAACAACACCACTCGCCACGCGGAAGGCTTAAACTTGATTTCCCAAGTGTTGCGAGCAAATAGTGCAATCGGCAGCGCTAAAATCAAAGCTGCGAAGAAGCGATCACGGTGCTTGGTTGCAATAAACAGAATATCCCAACTGACCGGTCCCTGGATCATGAAGACTTTAGACAGCCATAAATTCGCTGTGTGTATATCCGGCGCCCTAAAGAACACCCACGCCACGTTCACAGCCAGGAACGTCAAAATCCACTTTAACCATTTAAACTTAAACAAATCCCAACCGCGGTTCGTAAAGAATCGTTCGACAAGCAATAAACTGCCATGGAAGCAGCCCCAAACCACATAAGTCCAAGCAGCACCATGCCACAGACCACCGATCGCCATCGTCAGAAACAGATTACGATAGGTTTTCAATTTGCCGGCGCGATTACCACCCAAGGAGATGTACAAATAATCCCGTAACCAGGCCGACAAGCTGATATGCCATTTTTGCCAGAACTCAGTGATTGATTTGGATTTGTACGGGGAATTGAAGTTTTGTGGGAATTGGATGTTCATCATCAATCCCAAACCAACGGCCATATCAGAATAGCCACTGAAATCAAAATACAACTGCATGGTGTATCCCACCATCGCGAGCCACGACTCCCCTGTGGAAAGTTGCGCCATATTGCCAATCATCGGATCGATAACAATGGCAATGCGATCGGCGATCAGCATCTTCTTGGTCAAACCAAAGATAAAGAAGTAACAGCCGCGCCAGAAGTTTTCGGCCTTGAATACATAAGTTTCATTAGCCTCTAGCTGGGGAACGATCACATTATGACGAACCAATGGTCCCGAGATCTGATGCGGAAATAAAGTCACATAACCCGCAAATTCCAACAAGTTAGCGTGAGCATCTGAAGTCTTACGATAGACGTCGATCACGTAAGACATCGACTGAAATGTGTAAAATGAAATACCAATCGGCAATACCAACGCCAAATGAGGAAGCAACGCCTGAGAAACCCCTGCGCTTTGAAAAACTCCATTCATAGATTCAGCGAAGAAGTTGTAATACTTAAAGAATCCCAAAATAGAGAGATTGCAAATCACCGACGTCAGCAGCAGCGCTTTTCGCATCCGCTGAGTTTTTGCATAGTAGATAGCCTTGGCTAAGTAAAAATCCAGGACAACCGTGAACAACAATAGAAAGACGTAGGTTTTACTCCAGTACGCGTAAAACACGACGCTTGAGAAAAATAAGAACCACAACTGCAGATTCTTTTTTGTGATCAGGTAATAGCCCAACAACGTGAGCGGCAAAAATAAGAATAAAAATGAGTACGAATTAAATAACATTGCAGCGAGACTATAGAAGAGCTTTCATTAGAAACCAACCGTCTTAAGATGTGCCAAATCGCGTCAAGGCATAGGCGCTAAACCCACGAACAGCCCCGTAGATCACCAAAAATGCAATTTCCAAATTGTGCGAAAATATTGATAAACAATTACAATCAGTATAAAAATCTCAGTTCGTGAGGTTCATAATGAAGATTTTGGTTACTGGTGGCGCCGGTTATATCGGGTCACACACAGCAAATAGGCTTTTAGAATCAGGATTTGAAGTAGTCATTTTTGATAAACTGACAACGGGATTTCGCAATGCCGTACCCTCAAACGCAAAGTTTATTGAAGGCGACATCAGAAATGAGGCGTTTCTTGCTGATGTATTGATTTCTGAAAAAATAGACGCAGTTATTCACTTTGCGGCGAAGCTTAATGTTAAGGAATCTACACTAAAACCTCTTGATTATTACGACAACAATACCGGCGGCGTCCTTACTCTTCTTAAAGCCATGGAAACGGCAAAGGTACAACGTATCGTATTTTCTTCAACCGCTGCGATTTTTGGGGATAAGGTCCAAGATCGGGCTATCTTCGAAGATGATCCCAAAGCCCCCCTCAATCCATATGGTTATACTAAGCTAATGAGCGAACAAATCCTACAGGACGCCTCAAACGTGGGATCTATCAAGTATTGCGCTCTGAGATATTTCAACGTAGCGGGCGCAAGCGATTCTGGAAACAATGGACAACGAACTGCGGATGCTTTCCATTTGATTCATCTAGGCGTCCAAGCTGCTATTGGAAAAAGAAAAAACCTTCAGCTGTTCGGAACGGACTATCCAACCAAAGATGGCACTTGTGTTCGCGACTATATCCACGTTGAAGATCTGGCTGACATTCACCTTTTAGCTTTGCAGTATCTTTTAGCTGGCGGAGATTCCAACTACTTTAACTGTGGTTATGGTTTTGGTTATTCAGTTAGAGAAGTCATTGAAATGATCAAGAAGGTCTCGAATACTGATTTCCCGGTCATTGAAGGCGAACGCCGCCCGGGAGATGCAGCCTCTTTGGTGGCAGATTCCTCCAAACTGAAGTCCGTTTTGAATTGGAAACCAAAAAGAGCTGATCTTGAATTGATTTGCAGATCAGCTTACCAATGGGAAAAAAGCCTGAAAGAATAAAACATGATTAGTGTTAAGAGCAAAAATATCACATGGTTCGTTTTAGCAACCGTATTTATCGCCTTCATTTATTCTTTAATCGGTCGCCCAATCCATATCGATGACGCCTGGTTAGGCGAATACTCGTATTGGTGGGCACAACTTGGATATGTGAAATCAGAAGCTCTTAGAGGGTATTTTGGCGCCGAAAACAAACTGTTCGTTTATCATAAACTATTTGCCCAGCAAGGCGGACTTCTTATTCGGGCCACCGAATTCAATGTCTACATATTAAAGGCACTACCCCTTGCATATTTATGTCTAGCTTTTATTTTGGGCTTTCTCTTTTTCAAGAAATGGATGTCCACACTTTCTTTGTGCCTGCTGTTCATTTTGGTTCTGTGTTTTCATCAGATTGTCGGCTTAAGTTTCACCTTTAGACCTGAAATACCGGTCATGTTTTTTGGAATGTTGGCTGCTTACTTTCTTATTCGTGAAGAAAAGACTGAAAAAAAATTCATTTTTATATCAGCGTTTTTTGCAGCTATTGCCGCCGCTAATCACTTAAACGGCATGGTCTACATTGGTGCTGGAGTGCTGTATTTATGGATCCAAAAAAAATGGCTGCAAGGCTTTATATACGGGGTCATCGGATTCTTTGGAGTTTGCTATTATTTCATCGATGTCAGATCTCTGGAAGATCTAAAAACTCTTCATCTTCAATTTACTAATTGGAGAGATGTGGCTGGTGAAAAGGTGGGATTACTTCAACTGCCTTTACGAGTACTGAGAGAACAGGAACGCTTTTTTCATACTCCACCGGAAATCGCCTACAGTTTGCTTTTACTAACCAGTTTGTTCGTTTACTTCAACGAAAAGATCGGCTCTTTTCACAAGGAAACCTATCGTCTTTTACTTTATGCTGCCTTGGTTACTTTCTGCTTAAGTATTTTGGCGCACGGCAAGAGCACAAAATATATCGTATACGCGGTTCCATTTTTTATGGCTTTCATTGTCTTAGTTTGTCAGTACGCCCGTCGTGGCAAAATGGCAATTTTGGTAGTGGGTTCTTTGTATGTATTAACAAATCTCATTTATAATTTTAACGCCTTCAAAGGTGCACCTTTGTTTAGCCATGAAATTGAATATGCGGCAAAGCAAATACCTGCCGGAGCAAACGTAGCCGCACATTATCCTTATATTTTTCTGGGAATTCCATTGGGACAGAAAGTTCAGGCAACTGTAATTTATGAGGATATGGAACGCGCCAAGGTACTTCCCCCTACCGCCGAAGACTTTTTCGAACAAGCAGCGAAGTTTAATATTGATTACGCCCTAATTCAGGCCGAAGACCGTGCGCAATTTCATATTGCCTACGAAAAAGTAGGCCAATACGAGCCAATTTATAGGGGCGAACAGGATTCAGTCTGGTTATTTAGAAGAATCCGGTAGCGTACCCTGATCAATAAAGAACTGAGGGCGGCCTTTACTTTCGAGGTATATTTTACCCACGTATTGGCCAATTACGCCAAGTGAAAGAAGCTGGACGCCGCCCAGAAAGTAAATTGATATAATCAAGGACGTCCATCCAACCAATGTGTTGCCGGTGAAATATCGGTAAAGTGCATAGACTCCCAACAAGACCGTAACACCACAGATAATCAATCCTAGGGCAGAAATCATTTGCAATGGCTTATTGCTAAACGAGGTGATTCCGTTCCAGGCAAAAGTTAACATTTTTTTCAGTGGATACTTTGATTCACCAGCAACTCGCTCATTTCGATCATAGTACACAATGCTTGAATTCTTACTTGTTAGAAGGACTAAACCACGTAGAAAAAGGTGCACTTCTTGAAACTGCCCCAGGTAACTTAGAGCTTTCCTTGATAACAGCCGATAGTCCGCATGATCGTAGATTACATTAGTGCCCATTTTTTTCATCAATACATAAAAGGCGCGGGCAGATATTCTTTTAAAGAAAGTATCTTTTTCGCGGCGGCGGCGAACTCCGTAAACTACATCGTTTTTATCTTTAACGAAATGCTGAATCATTTCTTTGGCACAACCAATATCGTCTTGCAGATCCGCATCGATACTAATCGCACAATCAACCAACGGTGTTGAATACTTTAAACCAGCTAGAAGGGCGGGTTGGTGTCCCACATTTTGTGCCAGTTTAAGACCATGTACCTTCGAACTGTTGGCGCGCATTTTCAAAATTGTTTCCCACGTTTGATCTTTGCTGCCATCATCAACAAACAAAATGAAACTCTCCGGGCTGACCAGACCTTCATAAATCCAGGACTCCAATGCACTTAAAAATTGCGGCGTCGACAAAGGCAAAGCTTCGGCTTCGTTGTAACAAGGGCTCACGATGGCAACAATTGGAGGTGTGGTATTCATAAATATTGTATAATGGGTCCAAGACACTAGGTCCATACTGTTAAGTTATGCCGGGCGTTATTTCAAGCTCCAACAAACCGTTGTTGTGCTTTACTACAACTCCATGAATCATAGAGTGATGATCGCCTTGATAGTCCCCTGCTACAACGAAGAAGAACGCATCAACCTGGACGCCTTTGTTCAGGGTGACTCTATGGGCATTGAGTTCTATTTCGTCGACGATGGTTCGAAAGATCGCACTGCAGCTATTATCGAAGAAGCCTCCAAGAAGTATCCGTTCATTCATCTGATTAAACTTGCCCAAAATTGCGGCAAGGCCGAGGCCGTTCGCCAAGGGATGATCGAAGTTCAGAAAAAAGTGAGCTTTGATGATGACTCTTGGATCGGATTTTGGGACGCGGATCTGGCGACTCCACTTTCGGAAGTTCCTAAGATGATCCAGTACGCCAATCACTATCGCCACGTGGACTCGGTCTGGTGCAGTCGCGTTTATCGCTTGGGTGCTGACGTGCGCAGATCCCCGCTGCGCCATTATCTGGGCCGCGGATTCGCGACCTTGGTGGGCGAGCTTTTACACGTTAAAAGTTACGACACTCAATGTGGTGCAAAACTTTTTAAGCCTTCGACAATTCAAACAGCGTTTAGCGAAAAGTTTATCGGCAAGTGGGTCTTTGATGTTGAGATTTTACTGCGCTTGAAAAACTTTACGGTGATTGAGTACCCCGTCACCGAGTGGCGAGATGTGCCCGGTTCAAAAGTCAAAATCAGCCGCGAGATCTTTCGCGTACTCTGGGAAATTTTGAAGATTCGTAAGAAGTATATTAAGAACTAGCCAGATCCACTCCCGCTACGCATTGGATATTTCCGCCGTTCGTATTCAATAACCCTCATCTAAAGCACACAGAACAAACAGCAACGACCAAAGATTGCATCGTTAGTTTCTCAATATAATCCTGCATTTACGCAGTATTTACATTGAATATACGGTGTGCTATTATGGTTTTTGAATGGGACGATACTAAAAACATCTCAAACAAGAAAAAGCATGGGATTTCATTTGAAAATGCCTTGTTGATTTTTAAGAGCGAGTTTTCAATCGTCTACGACGAATTACACTCTAGCCCATCGGAAGAGCGCTTTTGGGCGATTGGAAGAATCCATGCTGGCTTGATTATTGTGGTATTTACAGAAGTAATTGACGATGTAATTCGCATCATCTCCGCCCGAAAGGCGACACCAAGTGAGATTGAAAAATATGGGTAAAACGAAATCAATAAAAGACGCAATGAAATCTGCCAAGGTAAGCAAACAACCGCAAAAAACCGCAGCTCTGAATGAAGTGGATGTTAAGGTCAGTATTTCAATTCGCTTGGATTTGGATGTTTTGAATTGGTTGAAAGAAGAAGGGGAAAATCAAGGTATCCCTTATCAGACTTTGGCGAATTCAATTTTAAAGAAAGCTTCCAAAGATACTTCACTGGAAGAACGATTGGCAAAGATCGAGAAAGCACTTTCTCTTAAACACGGATAACCACATCCGAATCGGATGCAGCAGTGCGTTTTAGCCGAAATACTGCTTATACCACTCCGCCGTTTTTTGCAGGGCTTGCTCGGCTGACACTTGGGATTGCCATTGCAGTTCGGCTTGGGCCTTTTCGCAATTAAGCAGCCCGTGTTTTGAACCCTTGGTTGTTAGCTCGAATTTCTGAAACGGGTTTCCTAAATACTTTGCTTTAAAAATCTGTGCCGCCTGACCAACCGGTAGCTGATGATCTGCACCCACGCCGAAGTTCCACTCTCCGGAGGCTTGGGGGCCTTTTTCAAGTAAAGCCTGCGCCAATGTCAGCAGAGCGCTGACGCCGTCATCAACGTGCATCCAAGGACGAATGGAATCGGGGTTTTTCAGTGGCAGATCAAGCCCGCCTTGAGCGGCTTGGGCCAGCTGCCAAATCAAACTTTCATTGGCAAAATCTCCGCCACCAATGACGGCTCCCATGCGAGCGGAAGCCAATGCAATTTTATGCTTGTTGTATTTTTCAGGCGCAAAGACACTTTGCAGATAGGATTCTAAAACCAAATCCGTACAGGCCTTCGCTGTTGCCGCGGGTGAGCTTCCTGCCAGTGGATCGGATTCTTTAAGATCCGCACCTGCTTGCGGGCGATAGACTTTATCGGAAGACATCATCACCACAGCACGAACGGTCGCAGTTTCACGCAAAGCTTCTAGGAAGTTAATTGAACCCATCACTTGCGACGAATAAGTGTCGCTGACACGATCCCAGGAATCGCGCAAGCCACCGCCGCCAGCTAAGTGAAAAACCACATCAGCTTGAGAGTATTCCAGCGCCGCCTTTAGCGCAGCAGCGTCGCGCACGTCCCCAAAGGTGGAGTTCATGCCCTGCCCGATATTTGCGACTTCAAAAAAATTTGGATTGGTGGCTGGGGGAAGAGAATATCCAAAAACGAGGGCTCCGGCATTTTTTAAAGCCAAAGCCAGATGACTGCCGCGAAAGCCCGTGTGACCGGTTATGAAAACCCGGCGATCGCGCCAGAAATCAAGATTCATCCGCGAAGACCTTGCTCGACACCTTCAGCTCTGTGAGTGGGATGCACCCACAAAGTTTCATTGCCATCGTAGTTCCAGTAAAAGCCTACTGGGTCGGTATCGTGAATCACCACGCGCAACTTCCCATGGCCTTCGGTGGCTTTCATCTTAAGTAGTGTCTGTGACAAAGACTGCTTATTCAAATTGCCGCCGGACGAAGGAACGCAGTGTTCTTCGTACATGCGCGCCAACAACGAAAGCTCGACTAGGTTGAAAACAGATTCGCGAATAAAATATTTATCAGAGTGAAATGATGACATTTAGATATTCTAAGAAACCCTGAAACCAGGTTCAAGGACTTATTAGCCTGGACCAGCCACAGTTTGCAGATGAATCAGCTTATTGCGCGGTCGTGCCCCGACAAACTCCCCCAAAAACTCCTGAAAGACATTTCCAAAGTTCACATCCGCCAGATAGTACAGGTTTTTGGAGCGCACAAGATAAGGAGTCAGTTCCCGCTCACGAATACGGGTTTCAGCCATGATTTGAATTTGCAACTCATTGGTGGGAATCGTTTCGGGATGCATGGAAAGGCCAGCCTCGGAGCATCGATTGCTAAGTCCTTTATAGAAGTAACGACAACGATCAAAACTGACCTTCGAAAACGATCCCATGTAGCGAAGACCCAATTTACGAGTTAATTGATCCCCCAAGGTCCAGATATTGTATCCCATCCACACCACACGGCGCTTGGACTTTAAATAGTCCTCGATAAGTCTTTTAGGAACTTGATTGTCGAATTCGGAATTTACAATGAAACTTGCCTGACAGCGTTCCAGCTCCCCACTGGAATAGGTGCTCATCTCAATCATGACCTTTTGAAAGTCAGGGAACTGCTCAAATATTTTCGCAACACCCGCTATACTTCTGGAGCTGTCATAGACCACGGCAATGCATTTCTCCTCGGGCTTTTGCGAAATCTTTACCGCGACCAATATCGCAGTCGCAGACAGCAGAAAAAAGCCAAAGAAGAAAAGTGTCCTCATTTTATGTGCACCTCAACTGAATCCGGCGTTTCGACTCCAAAATGAGCAGGCATCTGATGATCCGTTTTAATCCATGCCGGTCGCTTACCGGTGCGCTGACTTTCACGATACTGACGGTGCGCTTTTAAACTGGCCAAAACATTCACTGCATTTGCCACAAGCCAACGCACCGGCACCATGGTCGCCTGGCTAAAGTCATTCACCCGATGCACAGCCAACATTCTTTGGATAATCCTTAAAATCATGGCCGCCGCGTTGAATGCCAACAAAAAGGCGAAGGCCTCTGTGCGCAGAATGGCCGGAATTTCAAATCCAGAAATCGCAATTCCAATCATACCAAGAAGAACGACCAAAGATAGTACAGTCAGAATACTGCACGCCGGCCCCTTGCGATCACGAAGCAGGAAGTAGCGATCCACCCAGCCCCCGTGCCATTGAATATTCGCCAACCCCTGATAGGCAATCCCCAAAGTCCAGCGGGATTTCTGTCTGACACTGGCAGAGAATCGATTTGGGAAGTATTCACGAGTCGCGATAAACTCCCGCTCCCCGTTTTCATGAACAATCTCGACACAGGCAAAATGAGATCTAAAACCCAAGGGTTTGGCGATAATCCCCAGGTGATAGTCTTCGGTCAGGGTGTCCTCTTTCATGAGTTGACCCTCTTGCTGAGTCATCATGGTCTTAACGAACTCCCTGGAGATACAAGTTCCTACCCCTGCCGACGGGATTGCAGCCCCCATCGCCTGGCGCACCAGAAGATCTTTGGTATGCGACTCGCTGAATTCATCGATGTACACTCCCCCAACCAGCGAGGTCTTGGGAACATCGAATGAAAATACAGGAATTTGAATAAAGTCAGCCTGATTGCTGTAATAGTTTAACAGAGTAAAGGCATGAGGATGCACGACGTCCTCTGAATCCTGCAACAGCAACAAATCCATGCTTTTGCCCGTGGACTGTTCGGATTCAATAATTTTTTTGGCAATTTCGTTCAACATCTGTCCCTTGCTGGTGGGACCTGGTTGCGAGTTGACGACGACGACGACTTTCTCGGGATACATTTTCTCGAGGCGCGCGGCCTCTTGCCAGGTTTCCGTGTCGTTGGGATAAACACCCAGGAAGAATGTGTAGTTTTCATAGTCAATGCCGCGCACGTTTCCGCGAATCATCGGGCCGATCACATCGGACTCTTTCCAGTTTGCGATCATGATGGCGATGTGTTTTTGCGGAATTCCTTTCATACGACGCAGAGATTTCAGCGGCAAACGCAAGGGTCTTAAGCGCTTCACCAACGCCACTGAATCAATGAACAGATCATCCAAAATAAACAGGGTGGTTGCAACCACGACCATGACTGTGAGGCCTGAAAATATATCATCAAATCCAAACCACATTAGAACTGCCCTCCCACTGCGAGCAATCCTTCAAGTTCACCGTTGGTCGTGTGTTTTTGAAATGGATGATATAGCAAAGCACTGACACTCCAGGATTTTTCAGCCAAGGTCACACGCCCACCAGCACGCCACTCGGTGATCGTGGGACCGAGGTCAACGCTGTTACTGACTCTTTGATAAATCTCTCCGTAAGCGTCCATGGAAACGGTGCCACCCGCAAACCAACGATAGCCCTGCTTAAGCCACACGAGGGACACGGGTGTGAGATCGATGCGCGGCACGTAGGCGGATTCAAGGTAGCCTTCTGAAAAGTTTTGCGTAAGGCCCCACATCTGCAAATGACCTGCGCTGAAAATCATACGCGGATCCCAAGTGCTGACGGGATCCTGACCATCCATCGACATAAGCGTGCGGTAGCCCACCTGCCCTTGCAGCTTCACTCCCGGATAGAACTGAAATTGCAGGCCCACGTTCGGGTTCACCGTATTGTCATAATACTTTGAGAGAGCGCCTGGTGACTGATACTGGATGTTTGCACCCATGTAGGCTGATAAACCAACAACACCAATTTCGGTGATTGGCTGATAGTAGCGAAGGCGAGAATCGGTCACGAAGTCGTATTCGAAGTAGTAGCTGCTTTCAGAATAGAAATCGAAGAAGCCTTTTTTTAGGAACGCATCAGCTTCCTCGGAGATTGTCGTCGTGGATCGATTAAGAACGTCGGGCGCGGAGGCATCCACGTTTCCGCCTTGAGATTGCGCGAACGCCGATGCACCGCCGAGAAGTGAGGATATCAAAGTACCCAGAAGAAGAGCTGATTTCATTCTTAATTGCTTCATAAAACTCCTGTCCATCCCGACAAAAAATGACGTTAATGGATGGAAAAACCAAAGAGGAGTTACAGGAATGAAAGTTCCGAATCCTTGTCGGAAAACAGATTTCCTTGATGATGGCTGGGTGCATCGAAACGGTGCGTATATCAATTCACAAAAGTCAGGAGTAGTCTTTGGGAATGAGTGAAAGAATAGATATCGAATCAAACGTCATGGATGATCGCCGCACGACTGGCTATCTGGAAATTAATAAATTTAATCCGGCTGAGAAAACCAGAACGGCATTGAAGAAGCTTGCCCTATGGTGGGGACTGTCTTTGCTGTCGGTGCTGATTCCGGTATTTCACTTTGTACTGGTGCCGCTGTTTTTCTTTTTGGGGTTTTTCTTTGCTCGCAAAGGCTACAAATCAGAAGGCCAGGTTTTAAGCGGCCAAACCACATGCCCTCACTGTGGCACTGAAATCAAAGTCGCCAAAGCTGATTTGAATTGGCCCATGACGGAAATCTGCCAAAGTTGCGCCCGTGTGGTGCGAATGGAAAAGAAAGACGTTGTTTAGGTTGGCGATTCTTTGTTCTGAATGTTCGCCTCTTGCTGGTACTTGAACTTGTTGTGGGCTGCACACAGGGCTTGCAGATTAGTGAGAGCATGCCCGCCCCCAGCCCATTGTGCCTGCCGGTGATCGACTTCAAGCCCGTAGGTGCTGCCGCACTTTTTTCCGGTTTGTTTGTCTATGTATTGGCAACTTTGATCGCGGGCGAGAATCAGGGAACGCAGTCTGGGAGTTATCGTTTTTGAGGTTCCGATGCTGGAAGCGGAAACTGTTGCTGAAGTGTCAGAGGATTCCACCGGATTGTGACTGTGATCACGTTCATTAGATCTAACCACAGCCAACTTCATTTTTCCGACAATATAGCTACGTGATAAGATTTCAAAAAATGAAGACAAGGAATGATCCTTGTTATTGTCTTGAAGCAGATGGGCGGCTTTGTCTTTCGCCTGCATAACGGTTTCGTGCTGGTTGCGAGAGAATGTCAATGAAACATGAACAGACTCGTCTCTTTGCATGCGGACTTGCTCTGGTTTTTTGAGTTTGATTTGCAAACCCTCTGCAATCTCCCTCTGAGTTTCCAGCGTACTTTTTCCACTAATTTTTTCGATGATCTCAGATTTTTGCTGCGTGGATATTTCTATACCCTCTTTGCCTTTTTCTTTAACGGCACGAGCCAGCTCGGAAAGCTGAGACAGATTGACGGAACCTTCGTGAATTTTTCGGGCTACAGATGGAATTTCCCCAAGGACTCGGGCCGCTTCCAAACGTCGCATTGCCGCTGATCCAGAATACCGGAGTTCTTTGGTTAAGTATTCGTACATTGTCGGATAGCCACGCTGAAGAAAAATGCGTCGGATTTCAACTTCTTTGATATGCGCCAAAACCAAATGCAACAGCTCTCGCTCTTTTTGGGAAAGGTATTTTAGCCGGGATTCGACCTCGACGTCGCTTAGAGTATGGATATTCACGATTCCTCCGATCATTAGGTTCGGAGTTGCTACAGACATGCCAAGACAAATTGGATTCTCAAAGAGTGGTGACGTCGGACATCTTACTTTTCAAAAAACTAGGGGCTCTACTTATTTACGGCACGGCCATCCGGGCCTCACTGCGCTTTTCTACCGCATCGTGCGGGCGCAGAGGCCGTACATAAGTAGAGCCCCTAGCTTTTTCAAAAGAAGAGAATTGGCGTTACCACTCTGCGGAACCCAGCTTTTTTTTACATTACATAACTCAATGCAGAACCGATGTCGGTTCCGCATTGCGCCAGAGAGAGAGTTTGTGTGTGAAAGATAGAAAGAAAGAATAAAGAAGAGAGAAGTTTACATATGAAAGAGAGACCCAAAAAAAAAAGCAATCTCCAAACGCAAAATCAAAGACAACCAAACGAAGCCACAAAAACCAGGAGCGGTCAAAAAGGTCTGAGTGCAAGGCGGAGGGTAATCCCCGCAGCGCAGGCGTGCTCAATGCACGTCGGAGCGAGGAGATAACCCGACAACGCAGCAATCAGGCCTTTTTCACCGCTCCGAGTAGGGTTAGCCGAAGCGGCCTGTGATATAATTTTCCGTTTTCTGATCTTTGGGATTTGTGAAGACCTGATCACTCCCCCCAAACTCAATCAAATCACCCAAATACATAAAGGCCGTATAATCAGAAACACGGGCCGCCTGATGCAGACTGTGAGTAACGATTGCGATGGTCACGTCTTTACGAAGTTCCTGAATCAGTTCTTCGATATGACGAGTGGAGATCGGATCCAAAGCAGATGTAGGTTCGTCCAATAGCAAAATCTCAGGTTCAGTAGCCAATGCACGCGCAATGCACAGACGCTGCTGCTGACCACCGGACAAAGCCGTGGCCGAGGAGTTCAAGCGGTCTTTCACCTCAGTCCACAATCCGGCTTGCTGCAGGGATTTTTCCACGCGCTCTTCCATGAAAGCTTTCTTTTTCACACCACGGACTTTTAAGCCGTACGCGACGTTTTCGTAAATGCTTTTTGGAAATGGATTTGGCTTTTGGAAAACCATCCCGATACGCATGCGCACTTCCATCGGATCGATTTCTTTACCCAGAATATTGATGCCGTCTGGATGCAAAGTGATTTCACCCTGATAATGGGCATTGGCATAAAGATCGTGCATGCGATTGAAACAACGAAGAAGAGTGGTTTTACCGCAACCAGAGGGTCCGATCAAAGCCGTCACACGATTTTCGTAAATTGGCAGAGTAATGCCGTTCAAAACTTTCTTTTCACCATAGGAGAACATCAAGTTTTTAACGTCTGCTCTTAATACTAGTTCGTTGTTCATAAAGTATCCTATCTTACTAAATAATTTTTCAAAATTCGGTTTGGACTTCACCAAACCAACCAGTCACCTATGACTTACTCACTCGGAATCCGGAGAAAGTAAGTCCGTACCTCAACAACCTTTTACCACTTCATCTTTTTGCGGAAGCGGCTGCGGAGCCAGATGGCGCCGCCGTTCATTACTAAGGTCATTACTAACAATACAATCCCCGTCGCGGCTGCATTTACGTGGAATTCAGCTTGTGGGCGGGACAACCAGTTGAACATCTGAATTGGCATCACCGTGAATGGGTCCATCAGCCATTTGAAATTCAAATAAGGCAGATGAGTGTCAATCGGTGACGTCGGCAAGAATGCAATGAACGTCAAAGCACCAATCGTAATCAATGGAGCCGTCTCTCCGATCGCGCGCGATAAAGAGATGATTACACCCGTTAGAATACCGCCGGAAGAGTATGGCAAAATATGATAGCGGATCGTTTGCCATTTGCTGGCACCCATCGCGTAACTGGCTTCACGGATGATATTGGGAATAGAGCGAATGGCTTCACGTGTGGTTACGATGATGATGGGCAAAACCAATAATCCCAATGTCAGACCAGCAGTCAGGATACTTTGGCCCAGTTTCAGTTTATAAACGAACAAGCCAAGCGCCATCAATCCATAGGTGATCGACGGAATGCCGGCAAGATTTACGATATTGAGCTCAATCAAACTGGAAACCCAGTTTTTCTTGGCATACTCTTCCAAGTAGACACCCGCCGCCACTCCCAGTGGAATTGCACAGAAGGCCGTGGTCAGCATGATACAAAATGACCCCACCCAAGCGGATAGAATCCCCGCCTTTTGCGGGAAGCGAGATGGGAAGTTCGTGAAGAAATCAAAATTAATTCGTGGCACGCCGGTTATGGCCAGATCCACGATCAAAGCCAGCAACGTCACCAGGGCAAACATCAATGCCATTAAGCCCGCAAGAGCAAAACAGAAGTCCCACATCTGGCGGCGTTTGATATTGGAAAGAAGGTCCTGTCTTGATTCCATCTATTCCTTCTCCTGAAACTTTTTACGTAGCCACAGGCCGAAAATATTAAAACACAAAGTCAAACACAGTAGGCTTAAACCTGCGACATAGATTGACTGATAGCCGATGGAGCCGTGAGGAAGGTCGCCCAAGCTCACTTGCACGATAAAGGCTGTGATGGTTGCCGAAGGCTCCAAGGGATTCAATGTCAGATTCGGCTGCATACCTGCGGCGATGGCCACGACCATGGTTTCACCGAGCGCACGGGAAATACCCAGAATATAGGCTGAAGTGATCCCGGAAAAAGCGGCAGGAATCACCACGCGGAAAGCTGTTTGAATGCGCGAGGCCCCCACTGCAAAGGAAGCTTCACGCAAGTGACTTGGCACCGAGCGCATGGCATCTTCGCTAAGGGAACTGATGTAAGGAATGATCATCACACCCATTACCAAGCCCGCTGACAAAACGTTAAAGCCACCCATGGATGGAAAAACTTTTTGCAACAGAGGTGTCACAAACAACAATGCAAAGTAACCGTAAACGACTGTCGGAACGGCCGCCAGCATTTCAAGGACGGGTTTTAAAATCTCTCGCACATTGGGGCGCACGTACTCGCTGAGGAAAGCTGCTGCCACCGTGCCCAGTGGAATCGCCACAAGCAAGGCAATGATCGTTGTTAGAAAGGTTCCGCACAACAAAGGCAAAATACCGTAGTGAGCATTCTCGAACAAAGGAGTCCACTCAGGGTCTGTGATAAACTGCCAAAAACTGACGTGTTCAAAGAACGGAATACTTTCCGTTACCAGAATTCCGACAATCCCCAGGGTCACAAACACCGAACTTGCTGCCGCTAAGAAAAGAATGCTTTCGATCAAAGCTTCCTTCAAACGTCGCATGCGGCGAACAGGGTGGTTCGCCGAGGTGAATTCAGATAATTTCTTTAGTTGTTTTTTACTCACGATGGCTGCTTCTTACTTTGCACTTTCGCGCTTCATCAGGTCTTCGACCTTTACGCCGATCTCGGTGTGACCACCGAAAACGGTGCCCACCTTTCTGGCTTTCACGTGATCTTGTCCGATTTTGTAGGCTGCAGCAGGTAGCGCCACATACTTCACTTCAGGAACGATGGTTGGACAGTTTTGCAAAAAGAAATTTGTGAATTCCAGAATTTCAGCCTTCGCCAACGACTTTTCATTTACATAAATGAACACTGGGCGGGACAACGGGAAATACTCCCCGCTTTCAACTGTCTTACGAGCTGGAATTATTGGTTCATTTTTTTTAGGCGATTTAGGGCCACCCACCACCGGCACAATGCGCAGCTTAGCGATGTTTTCTTCGGCATAAGCCAAAGGAATGTAACCAAGGGCATTCAGGTCATTTGCGACACCGGTCACTAGGGTGTTGTCATCCTCGCTTGCCGTGTAGTCACCACGTGACGATTTGGATTTCCCCATAATCGCTTCGGTGAAATAATCAAAAGTTCCGGAGTCAGAGCCTGCACCGAACAATTTCATTTTTTCTTTCGGCCAAGCGGGATTCACATCAGACCACAACAAAATCTTTCCTTGAGCCGTGGGTTCCCACATTTTTTTAAGTTCATCTGTGGTGATGGATTTTAGCCAGGTGTTTTTGGGGCTCACGATAATTGCCGTCGCATCGAAAGCGATCGGCAGCTCAAGGAAACGAACTCCCTTTTCCTCGCATTTTTTTATTTCAGCTGCTTGAATGGGTCTGGAGGCGTTTTGTACGTCGGTTTCACCACGACAGAATTTTTTAAAGCCACCACCGGTACCGGAGATTCCCACGGTCACGCGAACTTTTCCGCGCTTCATAGTTTGATACTCCTCAGCCATGGCTTCCGTGATGGGGAAGACCGTGCTTGAGCCGTCGATACGGATCACGGGCACCTGAGCGTAAGCCGGTGATACAAAGTTGAACGACAAAGTCAAAGTTGCTAAAAAAGTAAGCAGTTGTAACATGTTAGAAATCTATCACGGGGTATTTTTAGAGTATTGTTAAGGTTTGATTAGGATTTAGCCATTTTGCGTTATACGCCATTTCGAGTATGATTTTAATCACTATGGCAGATGAAGATTTGAACTCCGAAAAGAAAACATTGATAGAGCAGGTTTTTGAAGTCTTGCCCAGCGCCGTTTACATATTTGATATTCACGCTGGCACAATGGCATGGTTTAATGAAAATGTGGCGAGTCGCTTTGGCTGGAAACAAGAGCAACTCATTGCCATGGGACACAATTATTGGCCAACTGTCATGCATCCAGACGACCTCCCTGCTTTACAAAGATCCCGCGATTACATTTTGAACCAAATGGTCGACGGCGAGATCATGCATTTTCAATATCGCTTCAAAGATGTCTGGGGACAGTATCACTGGATTGACGACCGAGTCATCATTTTCAAACGTGATGAAAAAGGAGTTCCGCTCAGTGTGGTCGGAATCGCTGCCGTCATCGACGACCAAAAATTCCACGAAGAACAGCTGGCCGAGACACTGAACACTTTAAATCTTTCTTTATCCGCCGCCAAGATGGCGACGTTTTCTTTGGATGTTGTGAATGCCATTCCAAAGTGGGATCGCCGTATGTTTGAACTGCATGGCGAGGAACCCAACGACGATCCAATGGAAACTTATCGCCGCCGCATCCTACCCGAGGACCGCGAGCCGACAACGACGCATTTCTATGACTCCTACAACCGAAACGATCCGGGAATTTCAATCCACTACCGAGTTCGGCATGACGATGATTCCATTCATCACATCACGATGTATGGTCGAAAAAATGAATCCCGCCCCGGAGCGCCTTTTTTTGGTGTGGCTTGGGATTCCACACGGGAAATCCAATCAGAAAAGAAGATTGAAGAATCCAACGCAAAAATGGTTGCCACCGCAAAAATGGCGGCCTTGGGGGAAATGTCCGGAGGGATCGCTCATGAAATCAACAATCCTCTGACCGTCATTCAGGCGCGCTCCTTTCAGTTACAGCAAATGGTGGAAAACGGAAGTCTGGATCCGGAGAAAATTAAGCAGGCCGCAGAAAGCATCAGTAAAACTGCGGATAAAATTGCCCGAATCATCAAATCTTTGCGCTCATTTTCCCGTGAAGGCGACAAAGATCCCTTTGAATTGGTCAGCGTAAAAAGTCTGATTGATGAGACTTTGGAGTTCTGCCGCACCCGATTTTACAATCACGAAGTCGAACTTAAGGTTGGAAATATCGACGAGGATTTTGAAATCGAATGCCGCTTGATTCAAATCGAGCAGGTCCTGCTGAATCTGCTAAACAACTCTTTTGATGCCGCCCAGGCTTCAGAGAAAAAATGGATCTGCGTTGAAGCGGCCGAGCATTTTGACTTTATTGATATTAAGATCATCGACTCGGGCCCGCGAATTCCTGATGATGTGGCAGAAAAAATCATGCAACCTTTTTTCACCACCAAGGAAATTGGCAAAGGAACAGGCCTTGGACTGAGCATTTCAACAGGTATTATCAAGGCGCACAAAGGGGACTTGTTCCTGGATCGCACCGCCGAACACACCACCTTCGTGATGCGCCTGCCTCGTTTGCAATAGAGCTTTTAAGGTGAAAACTCAAAACCCTGCTCGGAACTCCAATTGATTCGATACACAATGCAATTTGGAATCGGCAGGGGCTCCGTCAGATCCGGGCGCAAGGAATGCAGGAATCTTTTCAGCATTAAACCGTGTGTGCAAAGACCCGCCGCCTGAAAGCTGTGCGTTTTGCATATTTCCATCAAACCCACCTTGAACCGCTCAATCGCATCATGGGCACTCTCACCGTTTTGATAAGTGAAGGAAAAATTCTTAATTTCGTGGGAAGTCCAACGTAGCCAGCTGTCCTCACCATGTGTTTCCTTGATTTCATCCTGGGTCATGCCCTCGATGTCACCCAGAAACACTTCACGGAACTTTTCAGAGACATAGGTGGGCGCACTTATTTTTTCATTGGCGATCCGGGCGGTTTGTTGTGCGCGCATCAGATCACTGGTGAACATCATTTCCACGGGATGGCTTGCGAAAAACTCCTGCAGACTGAGAGCCTGTTTGCGTCCTTCATCGTTAAGCGGGATATCGGAATGACCCTGCATACGACGAAGCAAATTCCAATCTGTTTGCCCGTGTCTGAATAGATAAATTGTTTTTCTCATAGGCCCCGATTGAAACACTTGCAACGGGAAATTAAAAGAGGAAAGATACTTACATGCACAAGATTATCAGAACTTTCCGCAGGTCTTTTGAGTCTTTGTTTAGTTTTCGTCTGCTCTTGCTGACGTTCGTCCCGCCTATTCTGGCGGTCCTTGCCGTGTTTATGGTTTTTTTCTTTTACTGGGGCAGTTGGACTGTGGGGCTTGAAGGATTTCTGCAAGGTCTTTGGCCTTTCCAGTGGCTGCATGATTTCACGGGCTGGGGAGGTTATGTCGACGCAGTGGCCGCCATTGTTCTGGTGCTGTTGTTTATCCCTGCCTGCTTTTTACTGGCGCTGATTTTTGTTTCCATTTTTGTTTTGCCGGTGGCTTTAAAGTGGATCGCTGAAAAGGATTATCCGCACTTGGAGAAAAAGCACGGTGGATCCCTGATGGGCAGCTTGTGGAATACCGCCTATACTTCCGCTTTATTTATATTCTGGTTTTGTGTCACCCTGCCCCTGTGGCTCTTACCTGCGGGAGCGATTCTGGTCCCGTTAAGTCTGACTTCGTGGCTTAATAAAAAGGTTTTCCTGTACGATGTTTTGCAGGACTATGCGAGCCAAGAAGAGCGCCAGGCCATCGAGTCCGCAGAGGCAAAACCCCTCTTCGGCATGGGATTGATCATTGGAATATTTTCTTATATCCCCTTTGCCCTGTTCTTTTTGCCGGTGTTTGCAGCCATCTGTTACACCCATTACGGTTTAAACGCCCTTTCAGTCCTCAGATCCAAGAAATCCTAGTGTATTCCAATTTCCCGGGGTGGCTTTTTAGCTGAAGTTCGGCTATCTTGCCCCCGTGAGCAAATGCAGTCAGGAACGTAAAAATATCGATATCGACACTCTGGAAGAAAGAGTGCGCAAAGCCGGGATGAAACTCACCCAGCAGCGCAGTCAGATGCTAAAAATCCTTTTGCATCATCCGGAGCCTATTTCTGCTGACGAGATTTTTAAAAAAATCGGTGGCAAAGAAGCCGGCGCTGATCTGGTGACCATCTATCGTATTCTTAAAAAATTTGAAGAGTCCTTGCTGGTGAATCGCCTGGAGTTCGGTGATGGCGTTGCGCGCTTTGAACTGACTTTGGAGTCCGGCCACCATCACCATCACGTCATCTGCCGCAATTGCCAGCGCGTGGAAGCCCTGCACATCTGCGACCTGGATCAACACATCCAGATGGTTGAAAAGATGGGCTACAAGTCTGTATCCCACCGTCTGGATTTCTTTGGCCTTTGTTCCAAGTGCCAGTAGTGCTAACGCATTGCTTACGTAACTAGGACCTGGCACCTTTTAGAGGCTGTAGCGAGTTAGATCCAGGTATCCGGCATCAATCGGGTCATATGCCAAATAAGCCTTTTGCAACTCATCGTAAGCCTTCCAAAAATTAGGATTCTGACGACGAACGCCCCACTTACTCACAAGACCCTCATAGTCTTTATCACTTTTGATTTGGCTTACTTGCCGCGTGAACTCCGGCAATTGTTTTTCACTGAGTTCAAAAATCATATTGGGATACGAGGCCCAGAACCCCTCTCGCAAAGTCAGTGTGTCCTCTTTCGGCGCCATACGCAGACTCTCGGCCGTAATCCAGGAAACGTTTTCGTGTTCCTTATTATGAATCAAAGTGAAGACCCGGGAAGCACCCGCTTTCGGGTGAACCATGACATAGGCCACATCGGGGAAATAGCGCGCAAAAGGAGATTTCCCCTGTGCTTTGATGGATGAAATTTTGCGGAATTGCTCATCCATGCCTTTTGCTTGCACCTTGAGGTTGGCACTCTGAGGTGGCACCACGACCCGCCAGTTGATCGGATCCACGGCACCGCGAACTGTATCGTTCATGCGGTAAAAAAGAATTTTTTCCACCATCTGACGTTTGGTTTCAGTCTCTTCGGTGAAACGCACTCCAGTGGGCTCAGCCGAACCCACCGGGGGAAAAATATAGCCCATCTTGGCACTCGTTAAAACACCTTCATACCACTTACGACGATAAGAAAGGCGCTGCTCGGGCGGCAGAAATCTTAGGAACAGCTCCTCGGCTTCCATGCGAATCATATCCATGTAAACGCGGGTTAAAAGCTGATGTCCCACATTCCCGAAGACGTCAAAATTCACAACCAGGTTGTAAACAAGTCTTTCCAACAACGGATAATCCAAAACGAAAACAGTTTTGGACAAGTCCCCGACCGCGCCTTTCATCACCACAGCATTTTGATCATGCCTGAAGACCGTCAACGCCGCATTTGGATTGGTATTGTCGCCATCCCAGATATCATTCAAGGTGTAGCCATTAGGTCGAACTTTACTTAGTTCCTCGCTGCGCAGTTTGCGATAGGACTCCCGAAAATCCGTAATATCCTTAAGGTCTCCGGGCGCTGATGAAAACTTAACGTCTGAACCAAACTGCCCTGGCATTTTTAACAACGGGCTTGCGCGCTTTTCGTACTCCGGCGAGAGCACCATTTTGTCCGCTTCGGGATTTAAGAAGAAAACATAGAACTGCTCTTGAATGGAGTTGACCGCCATGGAGCCGTTGCACACGGGTCCTTTGATAAAGGTCGACACATGATATTGAGCATCATCAAGCAGGAACTGATAGCGTTTTTTTACTGGGATACTTTGAAAAGCCAGGTAAGGGTTTTCCGCGACCCCAGCTTCATAGGAGGGAAGCTTTTCGATATCCCACTCTGATTCATTAAAGAGGTGCTTGAAGCGCGCTAGCTTTTGCGTTGAAAACTCGTAGGGCAAATGAGTTTTTGCGACAATAGTTCCCGGAAAGCGGATAAGGCAATATTGAAATCTTTTAACTCCGGGATCATCATTCGGCCTACGCGAGGCGATCTCATCCGGCTTTTCGCAGGCCGTTTTTGATCGGATCAGTCTGTAAAACTCGCGGGGCTCTTCCTTGAAATAGATATGCGCCAAAAACAAATGCTCGTAAAGATACCGACTGATCAGCTTTTGCTTTAAATCGGAATGATTCAGATACTTTTCCCAGTCGGCAATTTGCCGATGCAGCTTTTCAGAGGGTGTGCTTGCTTTTTTCAGGGCTTCTTTACCGGGACCGGGAGCACCTTTGGCGATCCACGATTTAATTGATTCAAGCTCCGCGTCGTTCAAAGCCGGCAGACCATAGGGCATTCCCAACTGCGGCTGAGTCTTTTTCAAGTTTTCAAGCTCGGTCATGTTTGCAGCACAGATGTGGCTTTCGTGAACCTGCGCTTTAACAGATGCTGAATTGACTGCGCGCATATTAAGCATCTGGAAAAAGAGGCTTTCCTGAGGGTCCACTGAGGTATGAACCGTAAAAAACTTACGGGTCCGCCAGGCTTCCGTGGTCTTTTCATCAATCCAGATGCGCGATGGGACGACACTGTCCATCCGAGTGCCATCATAGACATTCAGTTTGTTCGCACCGCGGGCAAAACCTTCAAAGTTCTGCAGATTCAGCTGACAAGGGGCATTGAAACAGCTGTGGCAAGACAGGCAGCGATTATCGAAGATAGGCTGAATTTTATGAGAGTAGAGGTCCTCGGGATGGATGAAATCTGCATTTGCCTCCTTCGCGCTGACTGAGAGCGAAAAAAAGGACAAAATAAAACAGAATACAAATGTCTTAATGAATTGCATCGCGTGAATCTCCCCTGTATTCTCTGCCATAGTAAACACAGTTAAGAGGAATAGCATGGAAAAAATCCCATTTGAAGTTGTACAAGATTCTATCGACGTGATCTGCGGTATGGAGACAGAAGCTGATCTTGAAAAAGCGTCTGAGCACCTGTTTGATGTGCAGCCGGATTTGGGCGGCTTTTTCATGGAGTTCATCGAAGACATGAGCGAAGGCGCTCAAGACCTGGGCTTCATGATGGCCTTGATTCTGAATCGCGCCTATGAAGAAAAATACGGAAAAATGCGCGCGATCACTGAAGATGAAGTTGTGGCTCGCTTTGAAAAAGCGGAACCAGAAATGGAATCCTTCCTGCAAATGAACGACGAAATGATCGTACAAATTCAGGAGCGCGCAAAAACTGAAGGTCAACCTGAGCTTATCAACTACATCATTGAAGAGCTTTTCATGTCCCCAGACCTTGAGCCTTCCTTGGAAGCTGATGAGCAAGTTCACTTGTTCATGGTCTGCAAATTCTTTGCTGATTGCTTGAATGATGTGGCTAAAGAAACTGCAGCGGATATCGTTCGCCACTAGTTCTGTCCTCAGTCTTGCAAAATGATAAAATTCTCTGAAAAAGGCTCTCTTGCGAGAGTCTTTTTTTTTATTTTAGACCTCTGACTACTTGCTAGGTCACAGTTTTCATGAGACGCCTATAGGATGACTCAAATCACAAAAAGAAATCATCTTATAGTGAACGTAAATGGTGAGAATATTCAGGTCTCTGCCGACGAGGCTTTTCAGCCCTTGGCACAGTTCTTACGCAACACCCTCCATAAGCCAGGCACCAAGGTTGTTTGCGCAGAAGGCGACTGCGGAGCCTGCTCCGTTGTGACCTCCACTCTGCGCGCTGATGGATGGACTCCTCTACGCACAATCAATTCCTGCATTGCTCCCGTTTATCTTTTTGATCTGTCCTGTATCGTCACCGTCGAAGGTATGAAGGACGCCGAAGAACTGAGCGAAGTTCAAAACAAGATGCGCGACTTTCATGGGGGCCAGTGCGGATTCTGCACACCGGGTATGGTGTGCTCCATGGCGCAACTCGCAGAGGACTGCAAAACCTCGGGCAGTGCCATCACCGAGAAAAAAGCGCGAAACTACCTGACGGGAAATCTTTGCCGCTGCACGGGATACGAACCGATTCTAAAGGCGGCAACGCATTTGGATTTAAACAAGTGGCAACTCCTTTCTGAACGCTACCTGACCACGGATCTTACTTCTAAATTCAAATCCCACCTTTCTGAGGGAATTGAAATCCAGAGTGAAAATAAAAAGCTCTCCATGCCCACCGTTTTGACGGAAGCCCTGCGCATTAAATCCGAGAATCCGGCGGTGCGCCTGGTGGCAGGAGCGACAGACCTGGGTGTTTTGATCAACAAGGCAAAAACATCTCTTCAGGAAATCATGGTCTTAAATAAAATTCCGGGCACACAAATCGTCAGCGGTTCTGCTTCTGGAATTTTGATTGGTGCCATGGCGACTTTGACGGACGTGGAAAATTTCGTAAAGTCAGATCATCCGGAACTAAAGCGCCTGCTGCATATTTTTGCTTCGCCACAAATTAAAAATCAGGGAACCTTGCTGGGAAATATTCTAAATGGCTCCCCGATAGGCGACAGCATTCCTCCATTGATGACTCTGGATGCAGAAATTCAGTTTCAATCCGTACGTGGCGCCCGCTCTGTAAAACTGAGTGAGTATTACAAAGGGTACAAAGTGTTCGACAAGGCCGAAGACGAAATCGCCACCGGACTTTTTGTTCCAGCACTGGTTGGAAACTATGTGCATCGTTATTTCAAAGTTTCGCTTCGCAAGGATTTGGACATTTCCGCTGTCACTTTTGCGGCAGTTTTAAAACTGGATGGCGGCACAATCACGGAAGCCCGCATCAGCATGGGCGGCGTGGGCCCAACGGTCGTGCGCATGCCACAGGTTGAAAGCCTGCTGGCAGGACATTCTTTTAGCGAAAAGACTTTTACTGCAGCTGGAGCTTTGGCATCCAGTCTGATTAAACCCTTGTCGGATCTGCGCGCGAGTTCTGAATATCGCCATCTGGTCACCGAGAATTTATTTAAAAAATGCTTCCATGAATTGAATGCAGAAATGAATTCCAAAATGGAGGCTGTATGTCCATAGGGAAAAACATCCCCCACGATTCTTCCACGGGTCATGTCAGTGGCACCAGTGTCTTTATCGACGACCGCCCTTACATGCAAGGTGAAGTCCTGGTCTTGCCCGTGGGTGTCCCGGCGGCGGCGGGTATTTTAAAATCCATCAACTATGAAAAAGCCCTTAAGGCGCCTGGCGTTTTAGCGGCCTTTACCGCAAAAGATCTGCACCACAATGTTTGGGGCACCATCGTTGTTGAACAGCCTATTTTGGTTGAAAGCAAAATCGGTTACTACGAAGAACCGGCGATGATTTTGGTCGGCACTGATTACGATTTACTTTTGCAGGCCAGAAATCTGATAACCTTTGAAATTGAAAAAGCTGAAGCCGTATTAAGCATTGATGCGGCGATTGAGAAAAACCAGTTCATGTACCATGGCGGCCCGATGAAGTGTGGTGATGTGGATCAGGCCATGGCCAGCGCCCCTCACCGCTTAAGTGGCGCCTTTGAATGCGGCGGCCAGGAGCATTTCTATCTGGAATCCCAGGCCTGCGTGGCTTACCCGTTGGAAGATGGACAGATTGAAGTTCACTCAAGCTCCCAACATCCCACCGAGACCCAACATCTTGTTGCAGAAGCCTTGGGCCTTTCGCTACATCAAGTAGTGTGCGTGGTAAAACGCATGGGTGGCGGCTTTGGCGGCAAAGAGAGCCAAGCTGCACCATTTGCTGCACTAGCTGCTTTGGTTGCGCAAAAACTAAATCGTCCCGCAAGATTGATACTTTCCAAAGATGACGACATGGCGATGACCGGCAAACGTCATCCGTTTAAAAACTTCTGGGACGTGGCCTTTGATGACAATGGCATGATCCTGGGACTTAAATGCCACCTCTATGCGGATGGCGGAGCTTACGCCGATCTTTCCAGTTCTATTTTGGATCGCGCACTTTTTCACATTGATGGCGCCTACTACCTACCGAACGCCTTCATTGAAGGACACGTGGTGCGCACGAACATGTATTCAAATACCGCCTTCCGTGGCTTTGGGGGACCGCAAGGGACCATGACTATTGAAAGCATCATTGAAGAAATGGCCGCTTACCTGAAAATCGATTCATTGTTGATTCGTGAGCGCAATTGCTATCAAGAGGACTCACGCAACACCACTCACTACGGTCAACGACTGGAAAACGCTCCTTTGCCTGAGCTGTTTGCACGCCTGCGCAAAGACAGTGATTACCAAAAGCGCCGCAGTGAAATCGAGGAGTTCAATAAAAACTCCCACGGTAAGGTGCGCGGACTTTCGGTCACGGCCACTAAATTTGGTATCGCCTTTACGGCGCGATTTTTAAATCAAGGCAACGCCTCCGTGAACGTGCACAAGGATGGAACTGTCCAGGTTTCCACAGGTGCGACGGAAATGGGCCAAGGTGTAAACACCAAGATTCAACAAATCGTCGCTCACTGTTTTGGTATTCCTGCCGAACAGGTTCGCGTGATGGCGACCTCGACAGAGAAAAACCACAACACGTCACCGACAGCGGCTTCCAGTGGTGCAGATATTAACGGCGCGGCTGCACATAAAGCAGCCATGGGAATTCGCAAGCGCCTGGCTTGGGTATTTCAGCAAACGCTGGCAAAAGCGCCCATGGATGACATCAACGAATGCCCGGCATTTGATGAGACTAATTTAAAATTTGAAGAGTTTGATTTTAGTAATTCCAAAATCACCCACCTTCCGACCAAGACTGAAATGACTTGGGTGGATTTGATTTTGAAAGCCTATTTTAATCGCTTAAGTCTTGGCGAATACGCGCACTTTAAAACTGAGGGACTGGGCTACAGCAAAACCACAGGCAAGGGCACGCCGTTTAAGTACTTCACCAACGGTGTGGCAGCGACAGAAGTTGAAATTGACACTTATACGGGTGAATACAAAATTCTTCGTACCGACATCCTGATGGACCTGGGAAGACCTTTGAATCCAGGGATCGACCGCGGTCAAGTGACCGGCGCTTATGTTCAGGGTATGGGCTGGGTGACTTCTGAAAAGCTTTACCACAATAAAGACGGAAAACTTCTAAGCCACTCGCCGACCACCTACAAAATTCCCAACGTTCAGGACACGCCTCGTGTTTTCAATGTGGACTTCATTGAAAACAACGGTAACACCGCTAACATTCACGGCTCCAAGGCCGTGGGCGAGCCGCCGTTCTTGTTGGGGATCAGTGCGTGGACCGCTATCAAGGATGCACTTCGCTACAAAGCTCAGGGTAAAATTCCGCAGATCGTTTCACCTGCCACTCCCGAGGTGGTTCTCATGGAGCTGAGCCGTTATGACCGGACCTAATTTTGAAAACTTCCTGAGTGCTTTTAAGCGCCTTCAGGATTCCGGCAAAAACTTTGTTGCCGTAACCCTGGTGAAACAAATCGGATCGTCTCCGCAGGACGTGGGCGCAAAAGCCCTGGTCAGTGCTGACGGTCTGGAGTTTGGCACAGTTGGCGGTGGCAAAGTGGAAAATGCCGCCATCAAAGAAGCCCAGCGCATGATTCAAGAAGACCACAAGAATCACTTTGTGGATTGGAACCTGCAAAAAGATATCGGCATGACCTGTGGTGGCGTGGTGAGTTTCTTTTTTGAACTGCACAAGGCGCAAAACCCCTTTCACATCGCCGTATTTGGCGCAGGCCACATCGCTCAGGAATTTGTCCGACTGCTGCTGTTTTTGGATTGCCAGGTCACGTGTTTTGATCAACGCGATGAATGGCTGAGCCGTTTACCCAAGTCACCCAAATTAAAAACTATTCTAACAGAAAGACTTTCTGACGAAGTCGCAAAACTTCCAGACGGCACCTATGTCACACTGATGACCATGGGTCACGGGACGGATTTACCGGTCTTGATTGAAACGATGAAGACCCGTTCCCGCTTTAACTATGTCGGCAACATCGGCAGCGAGCAGAAACGCAAACGTCTGGACAGTGATTTGAAAGCGGCTGGAATCGCTGAGAGCTTGATCAAGGATTTTCACTGTCCGATGGGAGACCACTTTGGCGGCAACAATCCCGCCGAGATCTCCTTTAGTATCGTCGCACAATTACTTAAAACCCGCGACACCCTTATGATTTCAAAAAACCAGGAGTAATATCGTGTCTTTGCAGAACAAAAAAACTCAAGGCATTCCCCGCACCGAACTTCCCACTCGCCTGGCTCAGGCACGTGGTGATGAAAAAGTCGATATTCTGATTAAGAACATCCAAATTCTTAATGTCATCACTGGTGAAATTTATCCTTCGGTCATTGCCATCGGTGGTGAATACATCGTGGGCGTGGGCCTGGAATACGCTGACGCCCCGGCTCGTCGCGTGATTGATGGCGGCGGCGCCTTTATCACTCCCGGCTTCATCGATGGTCACTTGCACATTGAATCCTCGATGATGTCGCCTTTTGAGTTTGAAGCAGCAACTTTGCCACTGGGAACGACGACGGCAATCTGTGACCCTCACGAAATCACCAACGTCATGGGCGCGCGTGGATTTGAGTGGTTCTTAAGATGCGCAGAGATCACCAAACAAAACCTTTTCGTGCAAATGTCCTCCTGTGTCCCCGCTCTTCCGGGATTTGAAACCACGGGCTCGGATTTTACTTTGGATGAAATGAAGAAACTTAAAAATCATCCGGCCGTTTTAGGACTGGCCGAAATGATGAATTTCCCTGGCGTTATTAATGCTGACAACAGTGTTCTGGATAAGGTCGAAGAGTTTTCCGATCTGAATCTGGACGGTCACGCACCGCTATTGCAAGGCAAAGCCCTGAATGCCTATTTGCTTGCCGGAATTCAAAACTGCCACGAAACCGTGACATTGGAAGAAGGCCGCGAAAAATTGCAAAAAGGCATGGGTCTTATTATTCGCGAAGGCAGTGTAGCAAAGAACTTAAAAACCCTGGCTCCCTTGGTGAGTGAGTTCTCCTCTCCACAGTGTTTGTTATGCACAGATGATCGCAATCCCTTTGAGATTGCGCATGAAGGACATATCAATTTTATAATCAAAGAACTTATCAATACGCACAAAGTCCCAGTGCATGTGGCATACCGTTTGGCCACTTATTCAGCGGCAAAACACTTTGGTTTAAAACGTCTGGGGCTGGTGGCTCCAGGAAAACGCGCGGACCTGGTTTTGTTAAAGGATCTGACACAGGTTTCAATTAAGGACGTGATGATTGCGGGCGAGTTGGTTTCTGAGTTGAAGCTTTCAGATAAAGTTTCCGAGAAACTTTTAAAATCAAATCCCCCAATGGAAAACACCATCAAACGCACTCCCATTAAAGAGAGCGATTTGCCATTCCCTGACACGAAGGGCACCTATAACGTCATTGAAATCGTGCAGAACGAAATTATCACCAAGCATTTGAAATGTTCCTTTGACGGTATTTCCTTTGATCAGGATGACGTTTTGTTCATGGCCAATATTGAACGCTACGGACAAAATCTACCAGCGGGTTTGGGTTTTGTTCGCGGCACGGGTTTAAAATCCGGCGCCCTGGCAAGTTCGGTGGCCCACGACTCCCATAACATCATGGTGATTGGCACCAACGTCGCCGACATGTGTGTTGCGGTTAATGAAATCATTCGCATGGGCGGTGGCTTCGTCGTTGCCGACAAGGGTGCGGTTCAGGCTTCTGTAGAGTTGCCCATTGCAGGTCTTTTGAGTCTGAAAAGTGCTGATGAAATCAAAAAGGGAATTGAAACCTTAAAGGTCGCGTTCAAACGTCAGGGCGTGATTTTGGAAGAACCATTTATCCAAATGGCCTTCTTGGCACTTCCGGTGATTCCAACTTTAAAACTGACGGACAAGGGCTTGGTGGATGTGACTCAGTTTAAGTTCATCCCTCTGGAAGCAACTGTCTAAGGCTTGCGGGGAGTATCCATCCGGGCGATGTAACCGCGACGGAATTTAAAGATCTCCTCCACATCCTTGCGGACCATCTTACTGGCCGTCAGCCAGCCCAAATACCCCAGCGGTAATTTATAGCGAACCCGGTCAATCATCAGAGTCCCACCCAGGAATGGTTTGAATTCATGGGTGTGATGCCACAGCTGATAGGGGCCTTTCTTTTGGTTATCAACAAAACGAAACGGTGGTTTCCACTCGTCGATCTCTGTGACCCAGCTTGCCGGGATGCCACGAATTTTTAGCTTATAGTTTATCAACGTCCCCTGCTCGATCTCGGCTGTCGAAACGCTTTGAATATTAAAATTCAAACTCGGCGGAGTGATGGCTTCCAGATTGTGGGGATCTCTGAAGAACGGAAACAGCTTCTCGGGAGGCTGGGGCACAAATTGCTCAGCGTAAAATACTTCCTCGCCCTCTTTGTAGGCTGAACAAATATTCTCCAAGGCGTTTCGCAGAGTCGGATATTGAAACTCATAGCCCAAGGCCATCGCCTTTTCTGCTGAACCGCGAATTGAGCTCAGCACGACTTCAGATGCTTCTCCAAACAAAGCCTTCAAAGCAATCGGCGGCACCGCGGGTCCAAGTTTTTTATTCAGAGAGCTTGCAAGGACTTCTGAAAATTCGCGATTCGTCACGGGATGTGGCGAACACCCGTTGATCGGTCCGACATAATCATTGTTCTTAAGTGCTTCTGCAAAAAGACCCACGATATCGTCGATATGAATCCAACTCATCCAGTGCTTGCCATCCCCTAGGACACCACCCACACCGGCTCTGAACGGGAAAAGCATTTGTTCCAGGGCACCACCGTGCGGAGCCAAGACAATACTGGTGCGAATAAAAACCTTGCGACCTGGAGCATGACTTGCAGCCCGCTCCCATTCTTTGGAGACCTCGGAAAGAAAATCCATTCCCGCTTGATGATCTTCGCGCAAAATTGTTTCACCACAATGACCATAAATACCTATCGCTGAGCCATGAACAAAAACTCTCAGGTCACCAGGCAAGGATTTTATAAGATTCTCTGTGGCATTCACCCGGGATTGAAAAATGTTTTTCTTTTTCTCCTCTGTCCAGCGCATGCCTATGACAGGTTCGCCAACCAAATTGATAACGGCTTCGATGTTTTCAAGTTTTTTATCGTGCAAGGGCCCCTGGACCAGATCACCGACCACCACGTCACAGGGAAACGGCAACACCTCGCGGGCCTTGCTAAGACTGCGACTGATCACCGTGATCTCATGTCCGTCAGAGGCAAGTTTTTTACCAAGTTCTTTTCCGATCAGTCCTGTGGCTCCAGTGATGAGTACCTTCATATCGGTCGTCCTTTATTTTTTAAAGCCTTGGTGAAGGCCTGTAGACATCGTCCCCGCGCTTCATTGTGGTCAATCATAGGTTCAGGATAAGCGTCAGTGCCGTATTCAGGCACCCATTTTTTAATATACTTTAATTCCGGATCAAACTTATCCGCCTGAGTTTCGGGATTGAATATTCTAAAGTAAGGTGCGGCATCACAACCAGACCCCGCGGCCCACTGCCAGTTGCCATTGTTCGCTGCCAAGTCATAATCCAAAAGTTTTTTCGCGAAGTATCTTTCGCCGTGATACCAGTGAATCAGCAAGTGCTTACATAGAAAGCTTGCAACCACCATGCGCACACGATTGTGCATAAAGCCCGTTTGATTAAGCTCCCTCATTCCGGCATCGACCAGCGGATACCCCGTGCGCCCCTCACACCAGCGCGTGAAATCGGCTTTCGATTTTCGCCAGGCAATTTTATCGTATTCAGGGCGGAAACTGCGTTTTTCAACTTCCGGAAAGTGCCACAGTATCTGCAAAAAAAAATCCCGCCAGATAAGTTCACTTAACCACACCGGAGAGTATTTCATCCCCTCACGCGCAAGCTCCCTGACACTGACTGTCCCAAAGCGCAGGTGCAAACCCAAGTGCGAGGTGCCCCCTTCCACGGCCGGCAGATCACGATCCTTGGCGTAGTTTTTTAACATTTTGCTGGAGAGCTCAATCGGAGGAAACTCCAATGAGGAACGCTCAAAACCCAGGGACTTTAACGTCGGCATTTTTTCGGGTTTGGTTTTGGTGTAGGAACTTTCATAAAGATCATTCGGATAGGACTTCAGGTAAAATGGAGTCAGAGATTTCAAGACATTATTTTTATAAGGCGTATAAACAGTATAAGGCTTCCCTTGCCCCGTGAGGATTTCGTCCTTTTCGAAAAGAGTTTGATCCTTGTAGGTTTTGAATTCAATCTTCAAGGACTTTGCAAGCTTGGCAATAGCGGCGTCTCTTTTGCGGGCCGCGGGCTCGTAGTCGTGGTTCGTGTAGATCGCCGCCACGTTATGTTGCACCAGCAACTCTTTAAATACTTCCAGGGCATTGCCGTGGCGAACCCACAGATCAGACTTCTTTTTTTGCAGGGTGGCTTTAAGCGCACTCACGGTGTCGTAAATAAACGTCACCCGGGCGTCCTGCTTATCGTCCAATTTATCCAGAATATCCGTATCAAAAATGAATAAGGGCTGAACCTCGGTGGATTCCTTCAACGCATGAAATAGACCCGCATTGTCATTCAATCGCAGATCTCGTCTAAACCAAAATAGTACCATGATTTCCTTTTGCCCACCGACACACTCATGCAGTGCGTGGGACATTTTGGGTTTAACATTGAACAAGATTTAGGTAAAATTTTGAAGCATGGATGAGAAAAAGTCTGCCAAAAAACAAAATAGCAATGCGCAACAGGCAAAGCCCGAAACGGGTCTGAAAAAGATCAAGTCATCGGTTTTTTCCCGAGGACTGTCCATTGCAAAAATCACTTTGCAGACGGGAGCTTCCGTCGCCAGCCACGGTGTCACGACTGTTTTAAAATCCAAAGAGTTCAAAGAAGCCAATTGGAAAAAGCTTTTGGAAACTCAAGCCTCGAATATCAGCGTGGAACTAGGGCAACTCAAAGGCAGCCTTATGAAAGCAGGACAAATGCTTTCCATGTATGGCGAGCACTTTCTTCCACCCGAGGCCAACGAATTTTTAAAATCCCTGCAGTCAGACTCCCCATCCCTTAATTGGACGGCCATTGATAAGCGCCTGAAAGAACTTTTACCTCAGGAAAAGCTGGACTTACTGGATATTGAAAAGGAAGCCCTGGCATCGGCCTCCATGGGTCAGGTGCATCGCGCTCGCATCAAAGCCACGGGCGAGTTGATTGTTCTGAAAATTCAATATCCCAATGTGGATAAGGCCATCGACAGTGACTTGCGTGCTCTGAAAACCATGCTCTCAACCCTGAAACTGATTCCGAAGGATTTTAACACAGATTCTCTGTTTGCAGAAATTCGGGAGATGTTGATTCAGGAGACTGATTATCTTCAGGAAGCGGATGCCACCGAGGATTACCACCGGCGTTTAGACGGTGATCGTCGCTTTGTCGTACCAAAAGTGTATCGGGAGTTTTCAGGTCCGAAGATTCTTGCGACCTCCTTTGAGCGTGGCTTGCGAGCAGATGATCCGGTCATTCAAAGTCTGGCCCAGGAACGTCGCAATCGCCTGGCCTTGAATTTTCTGGATTTATATTTCAAAGAAATTTTTGAATGGGGCGTAGTTCAGACGGATCCCCACAGCGGGAACTACCGCATTCGCATTGACCCTCAGGGGCATGATCAGTTGATTCTGTTGGATTTTGGTGCAACCCGCACCTACGATGACTCTTTCCTGGGCCCCTATCGCCGCATGGTGAAGGGTTCATTATTCAATCAGCAAAAAGTATTCATGGATGCCGCCCTGGAGCTAGGTTTTGTTCGCGCGACAGACAGCCCGGAATTAAAAGCTGTGTTTGAGTCCTTCTGCTATGAAACTGTTGAGCCCTTTATTGAACACACAGATCCGCGCAACACCTTGGGCGTGATTGATGCCCAGGGAAATTATGACTGGAAAAACACGGATCTCCCGCAGCGTCTGTCCAAGAAGGTCTTCCAGATTGCCCGACAGTTTTCGCTGCGCGCCCCGCCTCGCGAAATCATTTTCCTGGATCGCAAGACCGGTGGTGTTTTTATATTCTTATCCATTTTAAAAGCCAAAATGCGCGGTCGCGACGTCTTGCTTAAACATCTGAACTCCGTGGAATAGTTTTATGTTACGTGCTCTTTTTATCCTGATTGCTCTTACTCTGCCCTTCGTCTCCGCTGCGAGCGAAGGGGAAAACAAAATCACGGTGCAATGGAACTCCTTGCCCGGGGAATCCCTGAATCAGCACAAAATCAAATTTTCTGAGCTTAAAGGAAAAGTCGTGGTTGTGGATTTTTGGGCGACCTGGTGTGAGCCCTGCAAAGAGGCTTTGCCCCATTATATGGAGTTTCACAAAAAGTACAAATCCAAGGGACTGGTTATCTTGGCGGTGAATGAAGATGACACCGTGGCGGACCGGGATGCTTATTTAAAAAAGACTCCCTATCCATTCCCGGTTTTTGCGGATCCCGGCAGAAAAATGCTGGAGACTTTTGGCGTCGCTGCCATCCCCACCGTTTTTATCTTTGATAGAAACATGAAGCCTGTGACTTTCGTTCGCGGGTTTGATGCGAAGAAAGCACAGGCAATAGAAAAGGCTATTCAGGATTTAATCGTCGCGAAATAGTTATTTCGTATCTGCTAGATTGGTTTGGATGTAAGGTGCAAACCAAATATCGTAAATTTTCCCGGTTTTGGTTTTACCTTTGGCATCGGTGTACCAGAACTTGGAGCGTTCACGAATTTCCGCGTTCTTACCACGACTCTCGAAGTTCTTTTCATACTTCAACGAAATCTTAGTCAACTTCAGACTGGCTTTGGACATTTCGGACTTTTGCGAAACGCCGTCGCCGTTTTTGTCCTTCCAAAGAACCAGACGCTGGAAGTCCTTGTCTTTGGCATCAATCATTCCATCTTTGTTGGTGTCGAGCTTTCTGAGTGCTTCAAAACCATTGATGTCGATGCTGTTGTCACCAAAGAGTTCGTTCTTTTGATCGATGCGTCCGTTCTTATCACGATCCATCGCCAGGAAAAACCCTGGATGATCAGCATTTGGCCAGTAGACTTTTCCACCTGGATTCAGAGGGAAATCACTGACGTTTTCAAACTCTGGCAACTTGTCATCAAAGAACACCATCAATGGCGACCAGTAACCACCACAGAATCCGGTTTCACCCGGGAAGCTGATAAAGATCTCGGCAATGGATCTGTCTGGAGAAACGTTGAAACCACCAATCGTGGCCGTCACGTCCCCGTCCTTACCCATGAAGTCACCACAGCCATACGTCGGCATTTGCGCTGACCAGCCATAATCACCAAATACGGGCCCGGTGTTACAGTCCAAAACCTCTTGTTCAAACTTCATAGCACCCAGTGCCACGGTTGCTTTACTAACCGTGATATTACCTGAGTCATCCACAGAGACATCGGTTGGAATTTTTGTTTTAAACTCAACGATATTACCGAAAATCGCGGCGGTTCCGCCCGCAGGGACCATTTTCACTTTTGAAGATTTGATATTGGCGATTTGACCATTTCCCACAGTCCCGGAACCCTCTTTGGTCACCACAACTGCCGGATACTCGGCGCCCAGATTATAGGTCTTGGTCCCAATCAGCAGGTTAATATCTGCTGTGATCAAAGAACTTTTCGCCAGAGGATTTGTCACTGCACGCAGGTTCGTTGGAAAACACGAGTTAATCAACCGGATGGTCATCGTGTCTTTACCCGCACGTGTGACGGTTCCAGATGCAGGCGCCCCCACAACTGACTCCCCGGCACTGACCGAGTTGACAGCCATTGGAACGTCCTTACTGACGGCCAAAACGTTGTTTTGGTCTGCCATCGCAGTGCTCGTCAGCAATGCAATTGAAGCCCCCCAAAAAACTGCTGTTTTCATAACTCCCCCTTAAACGATCAAATCTTGGTTTTCTTAACCTTATGAATCTTAAAATAAATCATTCTTTTCATGACCGAGTCGCGGCGAAGAACCATTTTCTCGACCCCGTCCGAAAGCATGGTCAGCGTGACCCATTTGCCATTTCGATATTCAGCAGCATACAAGCTTAGCGGTTGCTTATCGTAATTAGCTGCATTTTTGTTTTTATCAATCTCTACATAGTACTTGATGATTTTCACCACCCGCGCGCGAACAACCGTCTGACCACCACCCACTGAGGGAAGTGTTCTTAGGAAATTATCCAGGCTGGTGATCGCATTGCCATTATATGGCTGTGTCATCTTAAACATTTTCTCAACACCGCCGGAAATATTCTGCAGATTATCCCCTGCCTGTGCGGCGATGGAACCCAGATAGAAAGGACTGCGTGGTGGAGTTAAAACATCCACTTCGCCATTTTTCAAAGGGCGAATTCGGCTTGGCGTATCGAAGAACAAAATATTTCCATCCTTCCAAAACCCTGCACGACCACCGTTGGCTTCGTTGGAAATCCATTTACGACTTTTAGCACCGTTGAAAGTCAACGAAGCTGGCTTATTGGGATCTCCCGGATCCGCACCCACATCGTAGGCCCAAACCGGGTCATAGTTCAACAAAGGCCCCGAAGCAAAGTCCTGAGTCACCACAAAGAACTCGGATCTTCCGGAGCTGAGGCTCAGCGTGAATTCGCGATCCGCTCTTTTGACCAAAACGTTTTCTGTGACATCGGGATAGAAATCATAAAAATTGTTTCCGTTATCATCGTTAACCACGATGTTGTTATAGGAAACCTCAAGACCATTGAGATTCTTAAAGATAATACGCTCGGCCAGATTCTGGTCAATAGAGTCATCCAGCTGACGAGTCAGCTTCGTTTGCTCTTTGGCCATCTGTACTTGCACGGCGACAACAACAAGAATCACAATCGCGGATAAACCTATCCCGACCATGAGTTCAACTATTGTTAAGCCTTTCTGATTGCGCATCATCATTTTGCACTCACCACGAATGTGTAATCCCGGAATTTCTCCGGTGCCCAGCTTTTATGGGTCATTCTTAAAGTCACAAGATAAAGTCCACGGTAAAGTTCATAGGGCTGAATGATATAGCCGAAGCTTCCCTCACAGGTATCGCAGTTCCCACGCTCGGCCACGCGCCCGATATCCCACAGCATGGGAAGATTATCGGGAGGCAGGAATTCATCGATCTTGGTTTGATCGTAATTGAAATTCACCTGATAGTCCTGCACACCGGCTTTGATGTTTTCAGCAATATCTGAAACCTGGCGATCCGTGGAACCCGCCATCAAACTTTGTTGCGAAGTCTTATACAAAGATGCCATGCCACCCGCAAAGGTCAGCCCAATGACTGAGATCAATCCCAAAGCCACCAGGGCTTCGATGATAGTTTGACCGTCCCTGTTTTTGAACAATGATTTTTTCATCATAGTCCTTGCCCTTCTCTGGCTTGCTCTACTACGTAGTAGTGGTAAATACGACGTTTACAAGTCGGCACAGTTTGCGTTGCCCCTACCGGGATACCGCAATCCGGATCCACCGCGGTCCACTTAAATGGATCCGCTTTTGCGCGCAGACTGATTACGTTACAGTTCATACGATCTGCTGTTTCTTGAATCGAAGGCATTGGATGCCAAATTGGAGACGGCAGATTGTCGCATTTTGTTCTATTGTTCGGATCCGAAAGAGGATACAGGATACCGCGAGCACGAAGCTCTTGGGTTGCTTGTGGATAGTAGATACTGGTCCACGTGATCCCTGTACGAACCGCCTGTTCGTGGATCTTCAATGATTTACCAATGATGAAAGTTCCCACGATGCGCAGTGGTTTTGTACGACCGCCCTCGATCACGAGGTTGTCACAAGTATAAAGACCCGTCACAAATGAAGCACCGGCTTTGATGGTGCAATCCCCAATGATGGATCTTACCATGAACTTCTGATCATCCACCGACCAGGTTCTGTTCGCGGCCACTGGATCTGCTGTCGTTGCATTGTCCTCTCCGGCAAAGTTCCAGGACTTACGAGTCGAAGATGAGAAGCTTGAACCCCAGTTGGCAGCACCGAAGGACTGCGAGTTGATCATATTATAGTACTCATCACACTTTGCAACCAAGTCAGCGGATTCATCATCAACTGTACCAGTACCTGCGTTCGTCGTCAGAGACAACGCCGTTGGACGAGTCAGGGAGCCGTTGCTTGCAATTTGGAAATTCAAGTAACCAGACAAGTGATTTGGATCGGCATTGGAACGAATCGGAGTACTGTTATAGTAAGTCCCGTCGTAACCTCTGAAACGAATCGACAACGAGTTTATTCTTACACCGTCTTTATTAACCAGGTACTGTCCGTTTGTGATCGTGACCTGCACGTCAATACGGTCCTTATACTCTTTTCCGGACCAGCTATAAACCTTGTCCAGGTCAATCTTCACGACCGGTAAGTGATCCTTCAGCTCTTCATAGTCATCAAGTTGTGCCTGATACTTGGTTACATTCGCTTGCGCAGTATCCTTGGCCGAAGACGTCGCCGGCATTTGCACATTCTCAAGAGAAGCGATCTGTTGATTCAAATCACTGATTTTTGTATTCAGTTTCGTAATTTTCATTTCTAACTTTTCAATTTCATCCGGATCCTGATATGTACCAGGAGGCACCGGAGTTGGAGAGACTGTCGGAGACGGACTCACAGTTGGAGAGACTGTTGGAGATGGCGATGCTGTCGCCTCTGGGTCCGGAGTTTCCGTGGCTGTCGGAGAAGGAGAAACCGTCGCCGTCGGAGACGGCGTTGGGGTAGCCACAGGCTCAACAGGTTTTGCCATTTCAGCTGCAAGATCCGCTTTTGCGACTTGCAGATCCGCTTCAGCAGTTGATTTTTGTGTTTTCAAACTACTTAGATTTGAACTTTGCTGATCACTTGTATCCTGGGCATTTTTCAACGCTGTTTTTGCATTATTCAAATTCGTTTTAATTGTGGCCAGACGTGCCGGATTCAAGACTGGTGGCGTGATCTCCACGAAACCGTCTTTAACAAGATCGACCGCAAACTTACGTTCGTCTGAGCCAGAGCCATAGAGCATTTCCAACTTGGCAATGGCACCCGAGTATTTGTCTTTGTTATCAATTTCCCACTTACCGGTTGACCAATCTCCCGTCAAAGTAGGGTTTGTTGGCAATTGGTTTTTCTGAGCATAGAAAGTGTTGTAATTGGTAAGAACCGTACGATAGTTCGTGTAATAGCCTTCACCATTTTTGGTCGGATCCGTAGACTCCGTCTTTTTCGCAGTCACATCGGAAGCTTCCATGTATTCCAAGTTTGAACTTTTTTGATTCAACTCAGAACAGATTTTATTCCAATCATATTCAGTACCCGATGAGCCCGAGGCACGGCCCGACATGACGTCCAATCCCAAGTCGCGCATACCATCGTTTTCAATACCGCCCAGAAATCCACCAAACACGCGGGAGTCGGACCAGAAGCGATCCGGTAGCGAGCCTTGTGTAACAGGAGCATAGGGACTGTTATCCGGTCTTAAAATCCAACCATTACCCATATAGACACGGTCCGCGAAAGTAACACCTGCATAGCTTGAGTTACCACCACTACCCGAATCATATGGCAAAGTGATATTGCCGTTCACGAAGACGGGACTTTTAAAGACCAACCCCGTGCTGTCACCTAGATCATTCTTACTGTTGAATTTGTGGAATACGACCTCACCTTTATCCGTTTGGGAAGCATTCCATTCTTTATCCATGCGCAAGTTGCCGGGAAGTACCAAGGCAAACGAACCCACTTCACGTGGATAAATTGCAAGTTGAGCGCGAACTTGCAGTGGTGCACGGCCTACTTGAACAACTTTATCTGTTTTATCTATCAAAGAAACCTGTGCTTGAACGTAAACTTCGCGACCTGCTTTTGGCAAATAACCCGCATTCGCTGGACGAGTCAGGAGTACTTTAATGGCTTTCACCGGCACGACCGCGCCTGAAACTTCATCCACCACATTTTTCAAATTATTTACAACCGGGAATAGAGGATGGTTTGCTGACACCGGAAACACCAAGGATAATTCAATTTTATCCAGGCGCAGTTTATCCAGATCTTTATCATGCGGACCAATATTCGTCCCGGATGCCGCCATCGCCTGCAAGGATTGCAATTGTTCATCAGACATCACCAGGCGTTCAACGTTACCGGCGTGATTCCAATCACAGCTTGTTGTATTTTGCATTAAGGTGTTGTTTTCAAAACAATACTTTTGACGAACACCGAAGACCACGTAGTCCAGCGCACTGTTCACCGCGAACTTTAAGTTCACCACGTTTTTGGTTTTAACGACTTGTTTACGCTGACCGATGACGTAAGAGGATAAAAAATAAAAACTGATGCTCATCACGACCATGGCCGTGAGAACCTGCATTATCGCGTTACCTTTTTTATTTCCAATAGTCCTATACATACCGACGTTTCCTATATGAGTCCTTATCGGACAGGAAACGAACAAGATTTATTGAAAAATCGCAATAATCCCAGAATTCTTAAGTAATTAGCGTGTGATACTACTTAAAGTTCGATTTCGGACCGCCACTTTGTATCATTCCGAACCATAATGGCGTGTTACCAAAGAATTCTTGTGGATTCATGCAAACTTATTACTATTTACCTCCGGCAAGATTTGTTTGAATGTACGGAGCAAACCAAATGTCATAAACATTGCCTTTTCGGGTCTTCCCTTTCGCATCGGTGTACCAGAATTTGGATCGTTCACGAATCTCTGCGTTCTTTCCGCGGTTTTCAAAAAACTGCGTGTAGTTGAGTGAAATCTTATTCAGTTTGAGACTCGCTTTTTTCATCTCGCTGGACTGAGAAACCCCATCGCCGTTTTTATCATTCCATAAAACCAGGCGTTTAAAGTCCTGATCCCTGGAATCAATGACGCCGTCTTTGTTGGTGTCGAGTTTTTTCAACGCTTCAAAACCATTTACGTCAGAGTTATTATCTCCGAACAGTTCATCTTTTTTATCAATAATCCCATTCTTGTCGCGATCCAGTGCCAGAAAAAATCCAGGGCTGTTCGCTCTGGGCCAAAAGACTTTCCCGCCAGGATTCAGAGGAAAGTCAGAGACATTGTCAAAGATCGGAAGCTTATCATCAAAGAACACCATCAAAGGTGACCAGAAGCCACCGCAAAATCCCGTCTCTCCAGGATAACTGATAAAGATTTCAACTATAGAGCGGTCAGGCGAAACATTCAAACCACCAATTGTCGCACTCACCAAGCCATCTTGCCCCATGAATTCACCACAGCCATAGGTAGGCATTTTTGCCGACCACCCGTAGTCACCAAACACCGGGCCTGTGTTGCAATCAATGATTTCCTGTTCAAAAGACATTGTGCCAAGCCCGACTGTTTCTTTGCTAATTGAAATGCCGCCAGAGTTATCAACCGTCACATTCGTTGGAATTTTAGTTTTAAATTCCAGAATATTTCCGTAAATGGCAGCCGTGCCTCCCGCAGGAATCATTTTTACTTTCGACGAACTGATGTTTCCGACCTGGCCACTACCCACCGTGCCGGATCCTTCGCGAGTCACAATGACAGAGGGAAATTCGGCACCAATATTGTAGATTTTGGTTCCCACCAGAATATTGATGTCTGCCGTTACCAGAGAGCTCTTAGCAAGAGGATTCGTCACTGCCCGTAAGTTGGTTGGAAAGCAGGAGTTTATCAGACGAACCGTCATCGTATCTTTACCAGATCGTGTGACCGTCCCCGATGCCGGCGCACTGGAAATAGTTTCACCTGCATTTACTGAATTCACTGACATCGGCACTTCGGTGCTGTTCGAAAGTACGTTTTGATCAGCATACACGCTAAATGTCGGCAGCAAGACCGCTAACGATAAAACAGCTGCTTTCATTGTATCCCCCTCATAGCGACCACTATTTCTTTTCTGCTTTATAAATTTTAAAATAAATCATTCGCTTCATAACCGAATCACGGCGCAGAATCATTCGGTCCACACCATCAGAAAGCAACGTCTTGCCTTCCCATTTACCATTTGAGTACTCGGCGGAATATAAATTCAAAGGTTGAACTTTATAGTCAGCAGCATTTTTCTTGGTGTCCGGCTCCACATAGTACTTCACGAGTTTCACCACGCGGGCGCGCACAATTGTCTGACCACCACCCACAGCCGGGAGTGCTCTTAGGAATACATCCAGGTTGGCAATTTCTGCGCCATTTGATGGCTGAGTCATTTTAAAAATGCCTTCGGCATCACCTGTGATATTCTGCAATTTATCCCCTGATTGCGGGTTGATCGAGCCCAGATAATAGGGACTGCGTGGTGGAATCAATCTATCGACCACACCATTAACAACCGGACGAATTCGATTTGGTGTATCAAAAAACAAGATATTCCCTTCGCGCCAAAACCCAGGTCGTCCCCCGCTGTCCTCATTGGAAATCCATTGACGACTTTTACCGGGACTGAAAGTCAACGATGCTGGTTTATTGGGATCCCCCGGATCCGGGCCGACGTCGTAGGCCCAAACCGGATCGAAATTCAGCATTGCTCCTGAAGCAAAATCCTGAGTCAACGCATAGAATACTTTGTTGGCTTTACTTAGATTCAAAGTGAAATCACGATCTGCTCGTTTCTTTAAAACATTCGTGGTCAGATCAGGATAGAAATCATAAAAGTTATTTCCATAGTCATCTTCAACTTCAATGTTATTATATGAAACATCGATACCATTCAGATTCTTAAAGATAATTCTTTCCGCCAGGTTCTGGTCAATGGAATCATCCAGCTGTCTGGTTAATTCAGTTTGCTCTTTCGCCATTTGAACTTGAACCGCGACCACGGTTAAAACAACAAATGCCGACAGGCCCAGTCCCACGACAAGTTCAACAAGAGTGATACCTTTTTGATTATGAATCATCATTTTGCACTCACCACGAAAGTGTAATCCCGAAACTTCTCCGGCGCCCAACTACTGTGAGTCATTCTTAAGGTGACTAAATAAAGACCGCGATAGATTTCATAGGGTTGAATAATATATCCGTAACTACCGCGACACTTATCACAGTTTCCCCTCTCGGCGACCATCCCCACATCCCAAAGCATGGGTAAATTTTCCGGTGGAAGAAAATCATCAATCTTAGTTTGGTCGTAATTGAAATTAACCTGATAGTCCTGAACACCGGCTTTGATATTTTCCGCTATATCGGAAACCTGACGATCTGTCGCAGAGGCCATTAAACTTGCTTTCGAGGTATTTCGCAACGAAACCATTCCACCCGCGAAAGTAAGACCAATCACGGAGATCAACCCTAAAGCCACAAGTGCTTCGACTATAGTTTGCCCTTGAATGCCGCCAAATTTATTCTTCTTAATCATAGTCCTTGTCCTTCACGGGCTTGCTCGATCACGAAATAGTGGTAAAGGCGTCGTTTACAATTCGGTACCGTTTGCGTGGCACCGACGGGAATACCACAATCCGGATCAACGGCGGTCCACTGGAATGGATTGGCCCGGGCTCGCAGACTGATCACGTTGCACGACATACGATCGGCCGTCTCTTGAATGGATGGCATCGGATGCCAAATCGGAGAAGGCAGCTGATCGCATTTTTTTAGATTTCCGGGCTCCGACAACGGATACAAGACACCACGGTCGCGCAGTTCCTGTGTGGCTTGTGGATAGTAGATGCTACTCCAAGTGATCCCTGTACGAATTGCCTGCTCATCAATCTTCAGGGATTTTGCAATAATAAAAGTCCCCACGATGCGCAGTGGTTTTATACGACCACCCATGATCGTCAGGTTTTCACACGTATAAAATCCTGAAACAAAACTTGAACCCGGTTTAATCACGCAGTTCTTAATGATCGATTTGACATAGAAGTCCTCATCATCAGAATCCCAGATTCTGTCGGCCGCTGCGTATTCAACCTTGGCAGTCGTAGTGACATCACCGGCAAAATTCCAGGAATTTCTGGTTGAAGCCGAAAAGCTTGCACCCCAGTTGGCGGCGCCAAAGGATTGAGAATTGATCATGTTGTAATACTCTTCGCACTTGGCGGCCAGATCCGCACTTTCCTCGTCATCTGTCCCCGTTCCAACACCTGCCGTAGTGGTAAGTACTGTGGGCCGTGTTATTTCACCCGAAGAACTGATGCCGAAATTCAAATAACCCTGCAAGTGATCCGCAGGAGTCGATGCGCGAATAGGCCTACTGTTAAAGTAAGTACCATCGTAGGCTTTGAACTTAACCGACAGCACATTGATTCTATTGCCATGGGAGTCTATCAGATTCTGACCATTCTTAATGGTGACCTGCAGATCAACCCGATCTTTATAGGTTTTTCCAGTCCAACTTTTTGCATTATCCATGTCGACTTTAATTTCCGGCTGATTCTCTTTAATCTCTTTATAGCGATCCACTGCATTCTGGGCACTCTGCACATCAGACTCAGCCTCGCTCTTGGCTTTGGCACTGGCCTTGCCTTCTTCGTCTTCTTTTTTGGCAATATCAGAAATCAATTTATTCAAATCGTTTTTCAAAAGTTGTATTTTGTCTTCCATCTCCTTAATTTTTACCGGATCCTGATAAGGTGAATCGGCTGCAGGAGTCGGTGACACTGTTGGAGAGGGTGATACAGTCGGAGATGGTGAAGCTTCTGGTGTGCCCGTCGGTGATGGTGAGGCTGTCGGATCTGGTGAAACCGTGGGAGAGACTGTTGGTGAAGGTGACGGCGACGGCGACGGAGTTGCCACAACCACTGGCTGAACGGGTTTTTCCTTCTCAAGCTTTAACGCATCTTCAGCATTTTTTAGCTCTATTTCTTTGGCCGCTTTTTTGTTTTTTAAATCTGTCAGAGCTGCGCTGGGCTGTCCTGCAGAATCCACAATCTTTTTATAATCCTGCTGGGCTTTGCTTAAAATGGAAGCGAGATTTGATTCAAGGGCAGGATTCAGAGTGGGCAACTTCACTGTTATAAAAGCATCGCGAACCAAATCCACAGTGACTTTTTTATTTTCACCATCTTGCCCGTAAGTGACTTCAATAGAAACAATGGCACCCGTTTCTTTGCCTTTATTATCAACAGCCACACTTCCTGAACTCCAATCACCGTTCGTCACGTAACCAGGCAAAGGATTTTTCTGGGCATAAAAAGTGTTATAGTTAGTCAGAGTCAGGCGATAGTTTGTGTAATAGCCGTCTTCATCAGGTGGATCTTTATCTTCATTCTTTTTTGTCGCCTTTAAGTCAGAGGCTTCCATGAATTCGAACTTGGTACTTTTTTGATTTAAATCCGCGCAAAGTTTATTTAAATCAAACTCCTCACCATTGGAACCATTCGAACGACCCGACAACACATCCAGTCCCAAGTCACGCATGCCATCGTTCTCAATTCCCTTTAAGAATCCTCCGAATACGCGGGAGTCCGACCAATAACGATCCGCCACCCCACCCTGTGTGACGGGTGCATATTGAGAATCATCGGGTCTAAGAATCCAGCCATTACCCATATACACCCGGTCTGCGAAAGTCACACCCGCGTAAGCAGATTTCCCCTGAGCCCCACCATCATTTGGCAGGTTAATATTACCATTAACAAAAACGGGACTGGTGAAAACCAACCCCTGACTTTCACCCAAAGCACCTTTGCTGTTAAATTTATGAAAGTACACCGTACCTTTATCATCTGAAGGTGGCGTCTCGTTCCACTCTTTATCCATGCGCAAATTACCTGGTAGCACCAAGGCAAAGGAACCTATCTCACGAGGATAAACCGCCAGCTGAGAACGCACGGTAAGTGGAGCCCGCCCGACTTGAATCACATTCCCTGCATTATCCAAAAGAGACACTTGCGCTTGAATATAGACTTCTCGTCCAGCTTTAGGGAGATAGCCCGCATTCGAGGGTCGAGTCAGCAGCACGCTCATGGATGACACCGGCACCACCGCACCCGAGATTTCATCAACGACGTTTTTCAGGGAGTTGACCACCGGAAACAAAGGATGCGCTGAGGACACCGGGAACTTCAGCGACAATTCAATTTTATCCAAACGCAGTTTCTCGAGATCCGGGTCATGAGGACCAATATTGGTACCCGCGATCGCCATCGCCTGCAACGACTGCAACTGTTCATCCGACATCACCAGACGCTCGACATTCCCGGCATGTTTCCAGTCACAACTGGTTGTGTTTTGCAAAAGCGTGATATTTTCAAAGCAATATTTTTGGCGGATACCAAAGACCACGTAATCCAGGGCACTGTTGACAGCGAACTTCAGGTTCACCGTATTCTTGGTCTTAACCACTTGCTTGCGCTGTCCAATGACGTAGGTTGAAAGGAAATAGAAGCTGATGCTCATCACCACCATCGCGGCGAGAACCAGCAAAATCGCATTGCCTTTATTATTTGGATTTTTATTGAACATACCAGTGGCCCCTATATGTGAGTACTTATCGGGGCTGGTATCAAAAAGTTATATAGAGCAACTGTGGGTACCCAAGCTGTTTTGCAAATTACCTTTGGGGTACACCATCAGTTCGTTAGGAGTTTCACTGAATTGAAGAAGTACGAAACAGTTTCACTTAGGCGTGCTGTGGATCCAGACAGGAAACACCCTGTATTTCAGTCTCGACGGTCGCTTCGATGATGCCAAAGGCTTTCATTCTTTTTTTGATTTCGTTTTTCACCGTCTGCATTTCAAGCAAAGTGGCTTCTTCCTTTAACACCACATGGCCGGTGAATACGTGATTTTCACCATCCAAAGACCACAAGTGAGCATGATGCACATCCACCACGTTTTCGATTTTCTTGATCTCTTCAACGACCGCTTCAACCGAAGATCCTGAAGGTGATGCCATCAAAAATACTTTTGTCGCCTCACGCAGATTTTTAAAGACGTTAAACAAGATCCACACGGACAAGGCAATCGCCAATCCCGCATCCACTTGTGGCAGATCCCAGAACTTCATCACCAGGGCGCCAATCAACACCAGCACCCACCCCATCACGTCTTCAATCATGTGCCACATCAACATGCGCTCGTTCAATGAAGTCCCTTTGGAAACTCGCAACGCTGCGATGCCGTTGATGGTCACGCCCAACAATGCGAGCAATAACATTCCATTGGCATGAGGCTGCTGCGGATTGATCAAACGAGGAACGGCCTCCACCAAAATGAAAACAGAGCCCACGATCAAAATCATCCCGGTGATCACCGCCCCCAAAACTGAGAAACGTCGGTAGCCGTAGGAAAAATTCTGATCACTGGATTTGTGGGAAAGTTTCTCCATGAAGATCGCAATAATCATAGCCAGTGCATCACCGAAATCATGAAGAGCATCACTCATGATTGCGACGGAGTTTGTCAGATAGCCGCCCACCAGTTCCACCAGGGCAAAGCCCAGGTTCAGAACAAACGCAAACCGCATGCGTCCTATGACTCCACCGTGGCTGTGATGATGGTGATGGCCGTGACTATGACTGTGATGATGATGGTGTCCGTTACTCATGCTGTCCATTACAGCCGTTTATTGACCGAGTTTCAAGCTCATGATAGCCCTTTGCACATGATGACACGCGCTCAATACAAGAAATTTGCATTTGGACTTTTGATTTACACAATCCTGGTCATTTTATGGGGCGCGTGGGTGCGAATTTCCCACTCAGGAGATGGTTGCGGCGACACTTGGCCACTGTGCAACGGCCAACTGATTCCTGAAGCGCAACGCGGTAAAACATGGGTGGAGTATGGACATCGCCTGATGTCAGGAATCTATGGCTTTGTCGTGATTTATTTTTACTGGGCGGCTCGCAAAATCTATCCTGTGGGTCACTTCGCCCGCAAAGCCGCACTGGCGACTTTGGTGTTCATGATCACTGAAGCCCTGCTTGGCGCAAAACTTGTGCTGTTTGGCCTGGTCACCACCAACGACACTCCTTATCGCGCCTTCATCATGGCTCTGCATCAGATCAATTCGTTCATTCTGACCGGCTCCGTGGCTTTGGCATTTGCTGCCGCAACCCTCAGCGACACCACGCCGACCCCGATGCCAGGCTATCGTAAATTTAAATATCTCCCGTTGATCATTGTGATCCTGGGCATCACCGGAGCCTGGGCTTCACTCTCAAACTCTTTGTTTCCAACTGATAATTTGTTTGAAGGCTTTATGGCTGATCTCTCCACTGATTCTCACTTCCTGGTGCGCCTGCGCGGCCTGCATCCTTTGCTGGCCGTTCTTGGTGCCGGCAGTCTGGCACTGTTTTTCTGGCTGAAGTCCCAATCCGCCTCGCACCCTTTGGTGCAAAAAAAATCCGCTCAGATGAGCGGTATCCTGATCCTGGGAATTTTATTTGGAATTGGGACGCTGGTATTTCATGCCCCGACGTGGATGAAAGTCACTCACCTGTGTCTGGCCCATGTCATCTGGGTGACCTTGCTACAATGGGTGTTTTTTATGCGCAACGCTGACAAGACCCCGGCTTAAGTAGTCAGTTCATTGGACTCGGTAAGACGGTGGAGAAAATCCACCTTCTCGTTGATGTCGTTAATTTCCAGCACCATCTGCTGCAGATCATAGTCCCTGACCATATAAGATGCGAAAGACCCCACGACTTCTTCGGGCAAATTCATATTTCTTAAAAACATGTCGCGCTGTGCGGGATCTGGAATATGGGTGTGAATCCAGCGTATCAGAACTTTATGCAGCCCCTGAAGACGCACCAAATGCTGTGGATCCACCAAAGTTTGCTCGGGAATGATATCGGCCTCACACACAATGTACGGCGTCTTGTGGTCAACTGTATGCTTCAAACGTAACTTGCCTTGCCCCTGCAAAAAGACCAGAAGAGTTCCGTTCACTCGCTCTTCGATAATCTGAGCGTAGCCGTAACCTGCGATTTCACGCACGAATGGCACGGGCTCACCCGGAGATACCGGACCCACCTTGGAAGGGTCTTCAATAAAGCCCATGGCAATAGGCTTATTGTGAGCTACGGCATTCTTCACCATAGTCAAATAGCGAGGTTCAAAAATATTCAGGGGCTTTGTTGTATGTGGAAACAATGTCACGTTGACTAACGGAAACAGAAATACTTCCATAGCTAAGGACCCCCACAGCTTGTTTATGTATTATAATGATTGTAACCTAGGATTGCTATGGAAAATGTCGATGCTAAAATGAGAAATGTGGTCTTTTTCGATGGAGTCTGCCACCTTTGTAATGGCTTTGTCGACGCCGTGATCTCTCGCGATCCGAATCATTATTTTTTATTTGCCCCACTTCAAGGCACCACTGCAGAAAGTCTTTTGCCAGCCCAGGACCGTGAGTCTCTGGACACTGTGGTTTACTACGAGTCAGGTCGCATTTACCATCGTTCAGCAGCTGTACTTAAAATTCTTTCTGGACTGGGTGGCGTCTACAATGTGTCTCGACTGGGTTGGATCATTCCAGGATTTATTCGGGACTCACTTTATAAAATGGTTGCAAAAAACCGCTATACTTGGTTCGGTCACCGCGATTTTTGCCGCCTGCCGACAGCTCAGGAGCGAAGCTATTTGCTGCCTTGAAGCACCTTTACAAAAGGGCGATCCGCCCCCGACAACTCCTCGGTCACAATCTCCCCGGCTTTCATCCATTTCAATGCATCATGCTCACTTAACGTGATCTGACTGTCGGTGGTCGTTGCCTCGTAGACTCTTAAGCGAATGGTCTTGGAGGGATAATCAAAATCCAACTCCCCGACCAAGTCACCCACGGAGATCTGAATCCCCAGCTCCTCATCAATTTCCCGTCGCAAAGCCTGCTCCGGAGATTCACCCGGCTCCACTTTACCTCCGGGGAACTCCCAAAAGCCCGCACCGCTTTGACCGGGTCCTCGACGCACCAGCAAAATGCGCATTTCCGAGTCATCCTTTTTGCGAATGACCGCCGCCACAACCAAAACCGGCTTTTTAAGATCTGCCATGAAACTCTCCTCCGAGGTGGACTCAGCATAAATCAGAATTCGCCCTTCCTTAAACGAAAAATGGTGCTATGATGAATCTTTATGATTGATACACAGAATTCCTATTTCATCATCTTGATCAGCGGCGTGGCTTTGTTCCTGTACGGCATGAGCATGACCAGTTCTTCCCTTGAAAAACTGATGGCCGGTAAAATCACCCATCTTCTGAATCACCTTTCGCAAAACAAGCTGCTTTCCATTTTGACGGGCGTGGGGCTGACAACCCTGATGCAAAGTTCAGGAGCGGCGACCTCGATGCTGGTAGGCCTCGGCTCTGCCCGTGTTATCAATCTTCGCCAAGTGATGGGTGTGATCATCGGAACTGCGATTGGTACAACGATCACGGTTCAATTGATCTCGTTTGACCTGACCCAATATGCGCTGCCCTTGTTTGCCATTTCTTTTGCGTTTTATTTTAAATCCAAAAAGACCGTATTCAAAAATCTGTCTCTGGTCTTGATGGGATTTGGTTTGTTGTTCCTGGGGCTGAAGCTGGTTTCCACATCTTCACATCACTTTGCCGAAAACCCGATGTTGACGGAGTTCTTTCAAAGTGTCCGTGATAATCCTGGATACTCGTTGCTGATTTCCATCGTCTTTTGCGCTTTTGTGCAAAGTTCGGCGATCACCATTGGTCTGGCGATGAGCTTGGCAGCAGTTAAAGCGATCACTTTTTACGATGCCATGATTTGGGTTTACGGTGCCAACATTGGAACGACTTCGGTGGCCTTGATCTCGGCCGCTGGTGGAAATTACATCGGACGCCAGGTGGCCTGGGCGCATTTCTTCTATAAAACCATCAGTGTCGTGATCTTCTATCCGTTCACGCAGATATTCATCGACTTCCTGATGACCTTTGATACGACGGTGGCGCGATCCATCGCCAATGCCCATTTAATTTTCAATGTCATTTCTGCGATCATCTTCTATCCATTCATCGATAAAGGTGCCCAGTGGATTGAAAAGATGTTCCCGAAGGCGGCTTCCGAGGAGTTTGGTACCGAGTTCGTGAACATGAACAATTACCAAAGCTCCGCCCTGGCGGTGTCCTACGCAAATCGCGAAATCATGCGCACAGCGGATATCGTTCTGGGTATGATCAAGGACTCCATCAAACTCTTTGAAACCAATGATCCCAAAGTCTTTGATTCCATCAAGGATCGCGATAACAAAGTGGACTTCCTGTACCGCGAAACCAAAATGTTCCTTTTGGACCATGCCAATAAATCCAGCACAGTCGTGCATCAAAATATCATGAACATGATCATGTTCCTGTCTGATGCGGAACGTGCGGCGGATGCCATCGACATCAACATCCTGGCCTTGGCGATCAAAAAGAACGCCTTGAAGCTTGAGTTCTCCGGCGAAGGCTGGGCCGAGATTCGCGAGATGCACGAGCAAGTGGTGAAGGTTTCTGCCATGGCTATTAATGCCTATCAGAACCGTGAGCTTTGCGAAGAGGCCATTCAACTGAAACGGGATCTCGCGAAATTGGAAATCTCCCTCAGAGAGAATCACATTAGTCGTTTGAACCGTGGTTTGAATACGTCCATCAACACCAGTTCCATCCATTTGGATTTGCTGAGTGAGTACCGCCGCATTGCCAGCTTGCTGTGCAATCACGCTTACAACCAAAGGTCTCATAAATAATGCTTCAGTATGTAAGCCCTCTCGTGCTGCTATTGATCTCCAACGTCTTTATGACCTTTGCGTGGTACGGACATTTAAAAAACTTCAAAAGCTCGGCCCTGTGGATTGTGATCCTGGGAAGCTGGGCCATCGCATTGTTTGAGTATATCTTTCAAGTGCCGGCGAATCGCCTGGGTTCTGAAGTCTACACACTGCCACAGCTTAAGATCATTCAGGAAGTCATCACCATGGTGGTCTTTGCCGGGTTTTCTTATTGGTATATGGGACAGCCTTTAAAGCTGGATTACCTGTGGGCCTCCCTGTGTCTGGTCGGTGCGGTTTACTTTCTATTCAGATAAATTCCCACATCGAGACAGTGGTCCAGTAATCTGGTTTTTAGTCTCATTCCAATATACAATAGTAATATGAAGTTCATCCTGATTTTGGAAGACGACGAGAGAACCAGTCAGGATCTATATGACAGCCTAAAAAGTATAGATCCTCAGCTCTCTATTCGCTTTTTCAAAGACTTGGCTTCATTTCATGAATTCCTTAAGATCGCGATGGTTGAGGGCCCCAAAGCCCTGGCAAACGCAGGTCACAAACACCCCTCTGATCTCTCTGACACTCCAGAACCCACTGTCGCTGATGAACTGCGCCTGGTGGTTGCCAAGAATGAATTCTTGGGCACGCAAAACATGGGACTGGTACGCAGAGCCCGGGATTTCTTTATTCGCAAAAAAATGTGCTCTGAACAAGAGCCGACAGCCCTGATCCTGACAGCCTTCGATAATCCGGATTTTGATATCAAACTGGCTGAGGAGCGCATCATCAATAATGTGCTCTACAAGCCCTTTGATAAATTGATCGTCAAAGAACATCTGCAATACGCCCTCACCGGACATCATCCTGTGACCAGCACAACACTGACGGCGGCGAAAATTTCAGCCACTATTGAGATGCTTAAGGACATTCAATTTCAATCCCTGTCTGAAATCGGCTTCACCAGTCTGAATAATCACGAAATTAAGATTGGCGCGATCACCAAGTACTACAGTGATTCATTCTCATCAGACAGCAAGAAAAGTATTATCGCGGTCTGCGTGGCCTGCAAGGAGATATCCATTAAGGAATTTCTGTGCACATTCCAATTCGTCGCCGCCGACCCCGCGCAAATCACGAAAATCCGCCGCGACATCATCCAGAACAAAGACCACAAGACCATTGATTTGCAGACACCCAAGGGCAATACCAAAACCAGCATCATTCTTTTGAATGACGATGAGACTTTGGATATTGAATTCAAAACCATGCTGAATCAACGCTTCCAGAATGTGGAGGTCTTCAGCTATAAAAGCCAGGGACAATTACTTTCAGACCTGCAGGATCTGGACAGTAAAGATCGCCAGAATCCCGCAATCAATCCTGACCTTGTCATCGTGAACTATCACATGCTGGATGTTGAAAAGGAAAAAACCTGGCAGTCCCTGGTTGAAAAGATGCAGGCCCGGGGCAAAAAACACAGTGTGGAATGGAAAGGCACTCCGCAGTTAATCATTCTTTCCAGAACCAAGATCGCTCCGCCGGAGGTTATGGACATGAGCCGCTGGTGCAAAGACATTTTCTTTGCACCGCTGGATAAACCTTATATCGCGAAAAAACTGATCACGAATTTCGCGATCACCACGGTAGAGTCCACGTCCCTCCCCTATATCAAAGGCATCGTATCAGCCAAAGTTGCAAACCCCGTTGAGATCACGCAGATTTCCGAGGCTGGACTTGTCATGAAGTATCACCGCGCCATTTCCACCGGAGCCTTCCGCGAATTTATCCTGTGGCGGGTTCAGGAGCACCAGAATCCCGAAATCATTGCCACCGTGAATTACTCCGAGGAAAACAAAGCCTCTGAGGGCTACTTAAACCATTTCGTATTCTTTGGCATGAAAGACGGATTTCTAAAACACATCAGACTTTGGTTGGTAGATGCTCATATCAAAGCGAAGGAAAAAGACTCCGCCTAATCAGGCAGTGGAGTCCTGTATCATTCAGAGACATTCTGATTTCGCCCGGCTTACCATTAGCCAGTCTAAACAATAATGAATCAAGTTTCAGTGAAATAATCCGAAAAATTATTCATGAAAACAACTATGATTTCAATAACATCTCTTCTTCTGATGACTGCTTCCTTGACTGCCCACGCGGATTGGATGAGCGAGCAGGAAGCGAATTTCACCATCGTCAATTCAACAGACACAGTCACTGTGGATAAGAATGGCCTTGCAGAAAGCGTGATGGAATCAGAGCTGCAAGTGCTCAATGAAAAAGGTCGCAACGAGTTAGTGTTGCAGACCATTCCTTTTGTTCCCGATGCCGTCACTGTTACTTTTATCAAAGCCTCCACAATGACAGAGGGCGTGGAATCCCAGGTGAATGCCAAAGACGTTACGATTCGTGCTGCCAAGGGCCCTGTTCAGGGTTTAAGTCATTTACGTGAAATGGTGATTCCGTTTAATAACCTGAAAATCGGTTCCGTCACCAAATACTCAGTTAAAATTAAATACAAAAAAAATGTTCATACGGGACTGTTTAATCAATCCTATGTGATCGGGCTTCACGCCCCGGAAAAAGCCGGCAAGGCCAAAATCAAATCCCTTCTTCCCTTGTATTGGCACGTGAACGATCCGTGGAATGTACTGACAAAAAAAGAAAGCCGCGAAGGCGAATACTACGTGTTTGAGTTTGAACAGATTAAACCCCTCTTCAAGGTACCCAAAGAACCCCTGGCGGTTTTAAACAGGGATCTGGTTTCGCGCGTGGACATCTCAACCATGAATGACTGGAATAATTTTGTCGCTCCGCTGGCAAAAAAGTACGAAGCCATTCTGGCGGTTAAATCCCTGCCCGCGCCATTTACCCGCATCGTGACCAAAGCAAAAAAAGGCAAAACAACGGCCGAGAAGATCGACATCGTCACTTCTGAGTTATCGAATATCATGACTTATTCCGGCAACTGGACAAGCCTTGAAAAAATGGTGATAGCCCAGCCATTAAAAGATATCTCCAGAACTAAAACCGGCGATTGTAAGGACTTTTCCCTGGCGACAACAGCGATGTTAAGAGCCTTGGGGATCGACGCCAAGGTCGCTCTGGTTCGCAGAACCTCCATCCAGGAAGCAAGCCGCATCACCATGGAGGCCATCGCTCCGAATCTGGTTATGGCCGAACGCTTTAATCACGCGATTGTGAAAGTGACTGAAGGTGACAAGATTTACTGGGTGGATCCAACGAATATCGTCAGCAACTCTGACTTTGTTTTCTCTGATATCGCAGGCTCCAAAGCATTGGAAGTAAGCCTTGCCGCAAAGGACCTTGAAACTGTTCCTCACCCCACTGCTGCCCAATCCCGTCTGACTTTTGATAAGACCATCAAAATCAACATGGACCGCAGCAGCGACACCGTCACAAACTTTGAGGCTCTGGGCGACTATGCCAAATATATCTCCGAAGCTTCTTTTGCAACCAGCGAAGACTCAGCCAAGAAAACATTGATGACTTATCTTCGTAACGACAGCAAAAATGCCAAAGGTATCTACGAAGGAATTAACTTCCGCAATCGTATTGCCAGCTCCCTCACGGGCACACAAAAAACCATCGGCGAGGAAATCGTCAAATGGGAAGATCAAAAACTTCTCTTGAACCTGGGCTTCCCCTTGTCCGCTTTGACGCCGATGGCCCTGAACGGCTACCGTGTCACCCCGGCCACTTTGATTGGAAGATTTTCTGAATCCACTGTGACTCACATCACTGGCTATGACTTTGTCGGCTATGAGCTGGGCTGCAATATTTTGACCCCGTGGTATAGAATCACCCGCGACTTCATCAAAGAAGACAAAGGTTTCAAAGTCGTCGACGAAGTCACCTTTGAACAGGTGCAGGTCTCTGCAGATGATCTGAATTCAGAAAAATTCCAATACATGCTGGGCTCCCTGGCTGACTGTATGGAAAGCAGTATCGTGAAAATAACGCCACTGGCGCCAGCCGATACCCTGCAAGGTCGTCTTGATAAATACACAGTCCAAATCGCAGAAGACAAAATGGCAGTGGGTGGACCAAAATCCATTGATGGTGCCCGCGAGGCCTATCACATTGCCGGACAGATTTTATCAAAAGAACCAGAAAACAAAGAGGCTCTATTAATTCGCGCACGCGCAGTACGCCGAGTGAATTACTTTAACAACAGCATCGACAGTTCGGAATACCTGAACGAGTCAGCAAAAATTCTGGACGCTCTTGAACTTCGCTACCCGCAAGACCCCAAAGTCCTGCAACAAAAAACCTGGGTGGCGGTTTATCGCAATGATAAAGAGAAAATCTCCGGGCTTTTCAACCAAGCGTACAAAACGTCTCAGAAGGACTATGAGTTGTACAAACTGGGTGGCCGCGTTTTGGAAGACATGAAACAAACCCAGGCTGCCATTGGCTCTTATACAAAGGCCTTCGAGCTTGCTAAAAACCCAAGAGACAAAGCCACTGTGGCCGAGTCATTGGGCCACTTGCTGATCACCAACAATCAAATTGAAAACGGCATCGGCTACTACAAGTACGCGATCAAAGCAGATCCCGGAAATGCTTGGCTTGCGGGCAACTTCGCATCTTTGATTCAGCACTATGGCCGCTGGGATGATGCCATCACCGTGGGCGAAGAAGTCGTAAAATCCAATCCTTATGGCATGGCCAAAACAACTCTAGCCAAAGCCTATGCGGGAAAAGCCAACACGATTATGGCCGTTCCCGTGAACAATCCTTTGGATCAGGCCAAGAATCTGGATGCCTCTGAAAAACTGTATTCCAAAGGCCTCACCCACGTCCCGAACAACGAGGAATGTCTTTTGGGGCTTTCCAAGATCTATCACATCCGCGCTAATATTGATTTAAATCCAATGACGGCGCAAAAATCTTTGCGCTATCTGGATAAGGCTTTGGAAAGTAAAAAGATCTCTGTGGAGCGCGTTGCGCACATGAAGAAAAATCTTTTGATGATTGCTGATGGCAAGAAGCCCACTCCGAACAGCTCAGGCACCACTGAGTTTGCAACCGAAGTGATTCCAGCTGCGAGCCCGATTGTGGTCACTGTTCCACCGAACCAAAGAGTCCCAGCAGCAGCTGCTGCTGCTGCTACTCCTGCCGCGGCACCTCAAACTCCGCCGCCTGTGGTGGCGCCAGCCGCGAAATAATCAGACAAACAAATCAGTCTAACTTCTTGCTCTTTAAGAGCAGGGAGTTACTAACGACGGAAACAGAGCTCATGGCCATCGCAGCACCGGCGATCACCGGATTTAGCAAACCCAATGCCGCAAGCGGAATTCCCAGAGTGTTATAGAAGAACGCAAAGAAAAGGTTCTGACGAATTTTCTTAAGTGTCACTCTGGAGAGCTGTATAGCCTGAGCGACACCTTGCAAATCATTATGCATCAACGTCACATCCGCAGTCTCGATGGCAATATCAGTCCCCGACGACATTGAAAAACTCACATCCGCCATCGCAAGGGCCGGCGCATCGTTGATACCGTCCCCCACCATGGCCACTGTTTTCTTTTGTCTTTTTAAGGTCACAATGACATTGGCTTTATCCGAAGGTTTAACTCCGGCTTTGAATTCAAGAATCCCCGACTGGCGAGCGATCTCCTTGGCAGTCCCTTGGTTATCACCCGTTAACATCATGACCTGTACACCCAAGGCCTGCAATTCCGCGACCGCTTGTTTTGAACTCTCGCGAATTCGATCGGCCACTGCGACATAACCCAAAATGCGCTCTTCTGCTCCAAGCACCATCACAGTTTGACCTTGCGATTCCAGCTTTTGCAGCAAATCCAGCTGCAGAAATCCGCCGCTAGAAACCCAATCCGGTCGTCCAAGTTTGTAGCAAATTCCCTCTATAGTTCCTGTAACACCATGACCGCTAACAACTGCAAAATCCTGCACCGATTTTAATTCAATCCCCCGATCCAAGGCCCCTTGAGTCAGAGCGTGTGCCAAAGGATGAGAAGAGCCATTTTCCAGACTTGCTGCAAGGGTCAGAACTTGATCTTGATTGAACGATGAAACTCCATGCACCTCGGTGACAACGGGTTTCCCCTCAGTTATGGTGCCGGTTTTATCAAGCACCACGACGCTGATCTTTTCAGCCTGCTCCAGCGCACGGGCATCTTTAAACAAAATCCCCAGACGTGCCGCTCGACCTATCCCCACAACCACTGCGGTCGGCGTCGCAAGTCCCAAAGCACAAGGACAGGCAATAACCAGCACTGAAACTGAAGCAACAAAGGCCGCCTGCATATCCTGCACAAACAGCCATGTTCCAAAAAAAGTTAAAATGCTGATCACAACCACGACAGGTACGAAGATGCGGGAAATACGGTCCGCCAAACGCTGAATGGGTGCCTTGGAGCCCTGAGCTGCCGTGACTATCTTGATGATTTGTGCCAGTTGAGTTTTAGAACCCACACTGGTTGCTTTAACTTGCAAGGAGCCTTGTTGATTCAAAGTGGCTGCATAGACATGACTGTCTGGATTTTTTTCCACTGGCAAACTCTCGCCGGTCAACATGGACTCATCCACCGATGAATTTCCCGCTACTACAATTCCATCAACTGGAATGGCTTCACCATTTTTTACCAGGACCTTGTCACCCGTATTCACCTCAGAGATGGAAATAGAAACCCAAGTGCCGTCCCGCTCTACCAAGGCCATCTTGGGTTGCAGTCGAATCAGACTCTCCACAGCTTCAGAGGTTTTGCCTTTGGCTCTGGATTCCATCAGCTTACCTAACAGGATCAATGTAATCACCGCGGTACTGGCTTCAAAGTAAACGTGCTGATCATGCCAATTCTTAAGTGTCACGACGGCACTCAATACATAAGCCATGGTAGTTCCCAGTGCGATCAGAACATCCATATTGGCACTTTTAGCTTTTAGTGCGTGGTATGATCCCACATAAAATCTCCAACCAATCCAAAACTGCACTGGCGTTGCCAGCAGTAGCTGCAGCCAACGGGGGATCAACTCGTGATCGTGACGAACAAACATCACTATCATTTCCACGATAAATGGCGCCGTTAGTATTGCCGAAATAACAAAATGCCGTAGATCCCGACGGTATTCGGCCGCGGCAATTTCTTTTACATTTTGAACATCAATATCAGAATTAATCTCAAAAGCCTGGTAACCCAGGTTTTGAATGGCTTTTATCAGAGTCTCAGGAGTGATTGAACTTGGATCAAATTCAACATGTGCTTTTTCCGTTGCGAAGTTAACGGTGGCCTGAACTTCAGGAAGTTCATTAAGTGCTTTTTCAATTTTGCCGGCACAATTCACACAGGACATGCCTATGAGCTGCAATTCCATAATTCACCCTGGCACCTTTGGCCCTTACCCACTATTAGGACATGGGGAGCCATTTTGTGACAAAGATTTAGGGAACTGGTCGGACTTTTTGAGTGGCTATTGTAATGGACTGGAACTCTTTTGTGAATAATGACATCAAATGATGAGCTGTCTCTCGAGGATCCAGCTTAAAATCCCCCAGACACGCCGTTTTCACCGGGGTGCCTTCGTTCGTCACATTCATTGCAAAGTGAACCATTGTTGAAACCGGTGATTTCGTGGCGATACTGATGGAAAGCTTGCGATCCCCCCAGTAAATATCATCCCCATCGCGAATCAAGGTATCGGACTTAAGATGAGTGCCGGCATGAGCCTGGATATAGTCACGTGCGATGGCAGCAAACAATCTTTGCAAAGCCACACCGCTAAATAGATCACGATCAAATACTTCAATGATAAAGTGAAGCATCTCGTCGCCTGCGATCACAGCATTAGCCAGCAAATCCTCGCCATCCACCATGTGTGCCGCCGGGATATCACATTTGCCAACCCAGGAAATAATGGAAGGTCCCAGTTTCCCGTGATCCAGATATGCAAATAGCGAATGAAGCTGACTGCCATCGTAGGCGAATTTCTTTTCGATAAAATGCATTTCCATAACTTACCCCTTAAACAAACTTTTCACATCGACCTTGGCGGAAGCAAAGGCACGCTTGGCGCGCTGACAGGATTCACACTGCCCACACCATTCCTCTCCGGCAAAATAACAGGGCCAAGTCAGCTCCCAAGGAACATCCAGTCCCTGTCCCAATAGAACAATGGCTGGCTTGTTCAAATGAGCCGTGTAACAACCCACGGTCACTTTGTTTGAAGTCGAATATGAAAGCGCGTGAGTTGCAGCTTTTAGGAAGTCCACGGAATTATCCGGGAATGTCGCTGCTTCTTCAGCATTGAATCCTGGAATGACAGAGTCCGCGCCCAAAGCTTCCGCGTAGGCTGCAGCAATATTCAGGAAAATCCCATTGCGATTTGGCACCCACACGGATTTGGCTGTTTCGCCGGATTTTTCCAGATTATCAATTTCAACGTCTTTACCCGTGGGAACTTCTTGATCCTCCACCAGCAAAGAAGATTTATTGAACTCCTTAAACCACGTCACATCCAGGACCTTATGGGGCACATTCAGAAACTTTGCGATTTTAGCAGATTGTTCGATTTCTTTTTTTGCGGCCTTCTGCCCATAATTAAAAGTCAGGGCCAGCACCACTTCGTGGTGATGCTTGATGGCTTCAAAAATATTAACAGTCGAGTCCAAGCCCGACGACAGCAATACGACGACTTTTTTCTTTTTCTTCATGACATGGCCTTCAGATCACGAACCAGGATTTGTATGGTTTTTTGCCCAGCAAAATAATTCCACTGCAGCTCCCCCAGAATATCATAAAAACCCGGCACATTGTGCAAAGTTTCCACCTGACGAGGAGTCGGAGTAAATAACAAAGCTTCCATAGTGGCATTGCTGTCTGGATCAAATAGCTTCAAACGCAGATGTCCACCTTTGAGTTCCCGTTTTGACAAGACTTGAATATTGGAAAAATGAATAAGCGGAATCGCGAAACCGGCACCAAACGGACCGACAAAATCATACCACTTCATTAGATTGGTACTGACTTCCGGCAAACTCGCCTGAACGTCGTAGAAAATTTCCAATGGCTTTGGTTTTTCGCGAAGATCTGAAAAGTGTGAATCCAGGCGATTCACAAATTGTGACACCTTGGCTTCTGCGATCTCAAAACCTGCAGCCGCAGAATGCCCACCAAAACGACTCATTAGTTCCGCTGCCGTGGACATCGCCTCGACCAAGCAGGCTTCCTGTCCCTGAGGCAAACGCGCAGATCCCACGATCATCCCATCGTCACCAACAGAACCCACGAAAGCTGGTTTGTTGTAGACCTGAGTCAACTTTGTAGCAATCAGTCCAACCACCCCACGGTGGAAGCTGGAAGAAGCCACAAAAACAAAGTCCTTATGAGGCCAGTCTTTAAGTAACTCTTGAGCTTCAGCTTCCGCATCACTTTGCAATTGCACCCGTGTGGAATTGTTCTTCATCACCTGGCGAACCATGTCGCGGGCTTTACCTTGATCTTCCAACAAGAAGATATCAATTGGCAAAATCCCCGATTCCATACGTGATAGAGCATTCAATTTTGGTGCGAAACGAATTGCCACATCCTGACTGGTCAGTGCGCGATCCTGCAGATCCAACTCTTCAAGTAATGCTCTAAGTCCGGCTCTTTTCGTCTCTGCCAACTTCACCAGGCCGTGCTTCACCAGGACTCGATTGTCGTCCACCAAAGGCACCATGTCGGTCAAAGTCCCAATCGTGAAGTAGTCCAGCACCTCTTTAAGATCCCAATTGTTTTTAGGTAGTTGCGCGTGATCATGAAAGTATCTTTTCAATCCACGCAGAAGATAGAATGCAACTCCCGCACCACACAAATAACCTAAACCACTTTCGCAAGTTCCTTGGTTTGGATTAATAATCACGTAGGCCGATGGCAACGTATCTGCTGGTAAGTGATGATCTGTTAAAATAACATCAACACCCAACTCGCGGGCCTTATCGATCGCCGCATGCGCAGTGATGCCAACGTCAACCGTGATAATCAGGGAAACACCTTGAGATTTAAGCTCCTCAACCGCGGCCGCATGGAAACCATATCCCTCAGACAAGCGCTTCGGTTGGTAGTGCAAAACTTCGGTAAAACCCAAAGCCTGCATCCCGGTTTTTAACAAAGCCAATCCGGAAGTTCCATCCAGGTCAAAGTCTGCATAAATGCAGATCTTTTCTTTATTAATATATGCCTGACCCAGACGCTCGAGTGCTTGAGACATCCCCTTCAATAGAAGTGGATCTTTCAAATCTCCAAGTTTTGGAAACAACAGCTTATCAACATCACCGGCTTGAGTGAATCCACGGGCCGCAAGAAGCTTGCCGATCAAGGATGGCCATTGCCCCTCGACCTTTGCGGGTGTTGCCACCTCGCCATTTGCTTCTCTAAGTTTCCAAAGTGGATTCACTATCACTCCGCGGGAATAATTCCCCAGTTAAAACACAAAGGCCCCTTATCGGGGCCTTCGATTTATTAAGCCTTTTTACTAACCAATTTATCCATGTACATAACAAACGGTGCTGCTACGTAAATGGAAGAGTAAGTACCGAATGCGATACCCACGCAGATCGCGAAGGCGATATCGCCCACTGTACCACCCGAGAACAACCACAAGCACAAAGCTGAAGTGAAAACTGTTCCGGAAGTCATGAACGTACGACGAAGCATATCGTTGATCGCTTTATTGATGATAAATTTGTAGCCTTTATCATGATACAAGCTATCAGTTTCACGAATACGGTCGAATACGACGATCGTGTCATTCAGTGAGTAACCGATCAAAGTCAAAATCGCCGCCAGGATAGGAACGTTCACTTCCTTACCAACTGCTACAAAGATCGCCAAAGTGATTACCGCATCATGGAACAAGCAGAATACTGCGCCCGGAGCGTATTTGTAATCGAAACGAAGACCTACGTAGATCAAGATCACCAGCAAGCAATAGAAAACTGCCAGCAATCCGTTACGTTTCAACTCCGCACCCACTTGAGGTCCCACGGTGTCGACACGACGGATATCAGGGCTATGATCAGCAAACTTTGTTTCGATCATAGTTCTGATTTTAGCGATATCCTGATTTAGGATTTCATTTGTTTCTTTATCAGTTTTACCCTGTTGTCCTTGGAAGCGAATGATGAATTCGTTGTTTTCGCCGATAGCTTGAACACCGACATCACCCAATTTCAAATCGTCAACGGACTGACGAACTTGATCGATCGCCACGCCTTGAGCAAATTTAACCTGGAACTCAGTACCACCTTTAAAGTCGATACCGTAGTTAACACCCTTGATCGCCAAGTAGGCCAGGGAGATCACAACCAACAAAACGGAAATACCTGTGAAAAGGTTTGTTTTGCCGACGAAATCGATTTTGCCCCAAGATTCAGTTGTCGTAGTTTTTGTATTATTAGTCATTTTTGCACCAATCCTAGATGGACAACTTTTTCACGTTAAATTTGTAAATCAACTGATCCACGATAACTTTGGATACGAACACGTTCGCAAACATAGTTGTCACGATACCAATCAACAAGCTCACCGCGAAACCACGCACCGGACCTGTACCGAAGTACAATAGGATCACAGCAGTAGCACCTGTAGTTACGTTGGAATCGATGATCGCAGACATCGCACGGTTGTAGCCCTCTTTGATTGCGGCTTTCAAACTGTGCCCTTGCGCCAACTCTTCCTTGATACGCTCGTTAATCAACACGTTCGCATCGACCGCGAAACCCACCGTCAAGGCGATAGCCGCGATACCAGGCAACGTCAAAGTTGCACCGAAAGAAGTCAATAGAGCCAACACACCCAGAACGTTCAGTCCCAAGCACACTGCCACCACGCAACCCATGCCTTTGTAGTAAACAATCATGAACAAGCAGATCAATGCGGCACCAATGTAAGCACCCATTTTCGCTTTATCGATAGAGTCAGCACCCAAAGTTGGACCCACGCGACGCTCTTCCAATTGCTCCAAAGAAGCAGGCAATGCACCCGCGCGAAGAGCTGTGGAAATCATTTTCGCTTCGTCCATCATTTGGTTACGATCACGGCCACCACCCAAAGTGATTGTCGCCTGACCGCCACCAATACGCTCACGAATGCTTGGAGCGGATTTGATGATTTTATCAAGTACGATCGCCATTTGTCTGCCCGAGTTTGAACCCGTCAAGTCAGCGAACTTTGTCGCACCTGCAGAGTTGAAACGAAGAGAAACCATTGGCGCTCCGTAGTTGTCATAACCAACGCTTGCATCATCCAATGCAGAACCACCAAGATCCGTGTCTTCTTTAAGAAGGTACGGAATGGCGCCCGTTTCCATTGAAGTCGCATTCGCAGACTTTTCAAAGTAGATCACAGACTTTGCAGGCAATTTACCTTTAAGGTCCGCATTCAAACGAGTCACGTAGTCTGAATACTTCATGGAATCCATTTTATAACCGCCCGCTTTTTCAGCGTCAGCGATCATCACTTGAAGTTCCTGTGGAGTTTTCTCAGTGGATACGATCATGAAATCAAGCTTTGCAGTTGTATTGATCAACTGTTTTGCTTTTTCAGCATCCGCCATACCTGGCAATTGAACCAGAATACGGTTTGTACCTTGTTGAGAGATGGAAGGCTCAGCCACACCAAACTCATCGATACGGTTACGGATTGTTTCAATCGCCTGTTGAATCACGCGATTTTTGTAGTCATTCAAATAAGCATCAAAGTAACGGTACGTAGCCGTTGTATCCGTGGAACCCACTTCTTGAAGGTCCGCTGGATGCTTTTCAGACATGTATTTTTCAACTTTGGCTTTTTCAGCCGCCGCGAAAGACAAAGTCACTTCACCCGCCTCAAGGCGCTCGGATTTAACATCCGTCAAAGTGATGCCGTCTTTGGCAGTGTCTGTTTTAAGGGAGGAGATCAAACGAGTCGTGGACTCTTTCACCACGCCGTCTACGTCAACGCCCATAACAAGGTGCAAACCACCTTGAATATCAAGTCCATAGTTCATCTTTTGTTTAGATGGCCACCATGAGTTTCCGAAATTCACTACGTTTGGCATAAACCAAACGAGAGCCAAAATGATACCCAAGGCCGCAGCCAGGGTTCTCCAACGAAGTCCGTCCATTATTTCTTTTCCTCTGTCGCTGTTGCTGCTTTCTGAGTTGTCGCAATTTGAGTACGAAGCATTTTAACTTTCACGCCATCCGCGATCTCAACAGTCACGAATTGGTCAGTGATGCCCTCGATACGACCCAAGATACCTGAAGAAGTGATAACTTCGTCGCCACGTTTGATTTCATTCAAGAACTTTTGATGGTCTTTTTGGCGCTTGGATTGAGGACGGATAATAAGGAAGTAGAAAATAACGAAGATAAAGATAAACGGAACAAACATCTCAAGAGTGGATGGTTGTCCAGCTGCTGGAGCTGCCGTTTGCGCGTGTGCTGTATTAACAAGAAGTTCGAATAACATGATTCCTCCAATGATGCTGCTTCAGCCTCCACCCCTACCGGGGTTTCGGCACTGCCCGGCAAAGCCGGCACTAAAATTCAGCATTATTCCATGGAAGAATCAATAGTTATGTCAGTTAGCCTTTCTTTACGAAACGCGTTAGACAGTCGTCACGGAACGCCGCCCAACGACCTTCAGCGATCGCTTCGCGGGCCTTTTCCATCAATTTCATATAGAAATGAATGTTGTGGATTGTGTTCAAACGAGAGCCTAAAATTTCACCACTCAAGAACATGTGACGTAAATAAGCCTTCGAATAATTCGTGCACGTATAGCAATCACACTCTGGATCAAGCGGTGATGGGTCTTCTTTGTATTCACTGCGCTTGATGCTGACTTTACCTTGCCACGTGAAGATCGTACCGTTACGTGCCACTCGAGTAGGCATGACGCAATCGAACATATCGATGCCCGAATCTATTGCAATAATTAAATCCGTTGGCGTCCCAACGCCCATCAAATAACGCGGCTTATTGGCCGGCATTTTTGGAGCTACGTGTGGCAAAAGCTCATGCATCAAGTGAATAGGCTCGCCCACCGAGAAACCACCCAGGGCATATCCTGGCAAATCCACGGAAGTGATTTGCTCAAGGGATTTCAAACGGTGCTTCAAACTTAATCCACCCTGAACGATACCGAACAACAAGCTCTCTTTGCGAGTCATCGCTGCTTTGGAACGCAACAACCAGCGATAGGTCAAAGCCATGGAGCTTTCAATTTGCTCGTCTGTTGCCGGATACTGCAAGCATTCATCAAAAGCCATGATGACATCAGAGCCCAGATCCATTTGGATCTCCATGCTCTTTTCAGGAGAGATAAAATGTTTGGCGCCATCCAGGTGAGAACGGAACTCCACACCTTCTTCATTCATATTGCGAAGTTTGGACAAAGAGAAAACCTGAAAGCCGCCGGAATCGGTCAGGATCGGACCGTGCCAGTTCATGAACTTGTGCAAGCCACCCATTTTTTTGATGGTCTTTTCACCAGGGCGCAAATGCAGATGGTAGGTGTTGCCCAAGACAACTTGAGTTCCGCATTCTTTTAGCTCTTCAGGAGTCATGGCCTTAACAGTGGCTTTTGTACCGACGGCCATAAAGACCGGTGTTTGCACAGGTCCGTGGGCAGTCATCAGCGTGGCACGACGGGCATTGCCTTCAGTTTTATGGACAACGAATTGGCCCAGGTTCATTTCAGTTTCAGTTGTATTGGTCGTCATAGTTTTACCATCTAGCATAATTACTTACCTATCCAGACTGTCAGGTCGCCATAAGAAAAGAGCCGGAACTTTCTCTCAATCGCCCATAAGTAGCAAGTTTTAACTGTTTCCAAGGAAGAAAATCCCGAAACCAAAGCAAGCAAAGTGGATTCCGGTTGGTGGAAGTTGGTCAGAAGTCTTTGCACCACTTTGAATTGGTACCCAGGCTGAATCAACAGCTTGGTGAAGCCCCGATAGCCCTCAGAATCCGAACCTTGCAACAATCCCCCTGCCGCACTCTCCAAAGAGCGCGTGGTGGTTGTTCCCAAGGACCAGATCAAGTGCCCCGATACCCGGGCTTTTTGAATCGCCTGCCAGCTGGCTGCGGAAATCTCCACGTACTCCTCATGCATGTCGTGATCGTTAAGGTCCTCCGCCGTCACCGGCAGGAAAGTCCCCAACCCCACATGAAGTGTGACTTCAATGATTTGCACGCCTTGAGCGCGCAACTGTTCCATATCGGCGTGAGAAAAATGCAGACTTGCGGTGGGAGCAGCAAAACTCCCCGGAGTTTTCGCCCAGGCGGTTTGGTACCAGGATTCATCCGCATCCACGGTGTGGCGCTCGTTACGAGCTTTTTGTATATACGGCGGAAGTGGGAGTTCGGCCACTTTTTGAAAGTAGTCCTCGGTGACAGCCTGACTCAAGGTCACCTTTTGCGGACGGCCTTTTTCCTTTAACGTCATGGAGACGCCCAAAGGCAGCTCCAATGCCTGGCCAATTTTGAATTTCTTTGAGGGAAACAGTACTTCCCAATCAAACTCTGAAGTTTGCTTTAGGAACAGAATTTCAACATCACCGGAAAACACGCGACGCTTTAGAACCCGAGTGTTGTTCACGACCAACACATCCCCATTGTTCATTTTGCTTTTCAAATCCTCGATGGAAATTTCACATGGCTGGTTGTTTTCAACCCACATAACACGTGAAGGACGCTGAGGAGCGGTTGCTACCAACTCTTCGGGATAGGAAAAAATGAGGTCAGTGATTTTCATAGGAGGCCTTCATAGCATAGCTCCTTTGAAGATAGTAGCTGCGAGAGTAACTTTTACCTGACTTTTACAATGCGACTTGATCCCGCCGGCCAATTGCGCAAAAGTACACAGCAATTCATGAAATTCACCAGAAACTTGATCCTTACTTCCGTTTTCCTCTTAAGTCCTGTGCTTTTTGCAATGGACAGCGACCTGTTTGGTGAATGCCCCACATCTAATACTTCTTGTGAATTCTACCGCTGCAAAGCTGCGCAACAGCCTTGCGGTAAAAATGGCTACTGGGAAAACTTCGGCATTCCTTACTGCGAAGTCTTCGTCAAAGATGAACATAAGTTCAGCCCAGACAGCCAGATCTGGCTTCAGGACGTGCGCCTTTGCCTGCAAGTTCGCCTGCAGGAAACGGCTACAGGACTGACTTGTTCCAAAATCAAAAAAGCTGCGATGCACGACCATGTCAGCTGTTACGTCGACACCGGCTTTTGCAACCTGACCATGCGGGAACAGTTTAAGATCATGTGGTACCTAAAAGGTGCTCTCCGCGACCTGAAAACTTGGCAAGAGGCAGAGCTTTTGCGTCGTGCTTGTCAAAACACCTATTTTCCCCAGTAGATTCATAAACTCCATCTCGTTAACATAGGGTCCCTTAGGAGAACACTATGACGAAATGGATTCTGATACTGATACTGCCCTTCTTGCCGGCTCTTGGTTTTGCCAAACCTGAAATGCGCGGACTCCGCGTGGACCCCTCTTATTTCTATGAACTTTATCCTGAAAAAACCGCTCCTGAAATCGCACAATTGGTTGTTCATAAAGCGATGCAGGCCCATGTGAATACTTTGTTTCTGTATGCTTATGTTTCAAACCATGGCGCCTTTTATCCTACGGACTATCCTTTAACCACCGTCGAAACTCATTTTGGTGAGAAGAATATTTTCAATGAAATTTACACTTTGGCCCGGGCCCATGATTTTCATGTGGTGGCCGTCATCAACGTCACCGATAATAAATCCGTCTGGGATGCCCGTCCAGAGTGGCGATCCAAAACACCGAATGGTGGTGACTACAAACCGATGTCACAAACTTATATTCTGTCGGCTTGGCACCCTGAGTATCGCCAATGGCTTCAGGGTTTTGTAAAGGATTTGACTGATAAATTTCCACATCTTTATGCGGTCGAAGCTGTTGAACCCACCGTCGATTGCTTTTGGCGCATGGAAGCTGATTTCAATCCCGAAGCCAACAAGGCCTTCTTTGCCCGCCACCCTGATGGACAGCTTGGAGATAAAAACTGGCTCGTAATGCGCGCAGAAGGCGTCACGGATTTACTGGGAATTATGGCTGAAGTCAGTCATGCCAAAGGCATCAAAGCTGGTGTTGTGCAAACCTGGCCGGCATTGGCGGATGGTAGTCTTTCCACTCCGGAACAAATTCGCGATGATGTGGGGTTTGATCTGAATGGTATTCTGAATCTTCAAGGTGCCAAGAAAATGGACTTCGTTGTTGGTGAGCTTTTATGGCAACAATGGCGCGGTGAATTCGGAAATCCCGTTTTCAATCCAGCGTGGACCTTGCCGGCAGCTTTGGAATTCAAGGACCTGGTTGCAAATCGCAGCGAAGTGGTGATTCATATTGAAATCTCCACATGGCATGGGCAACACAGCAGCGTCACTCCGAATCTTGCAGAGTTTCAGGAAAGCCTGGAAGTCATCAGTGAGGAGATTCCTCACATAGATGTTTATGACTACAGTCAAATTGAAAATCGCCACGCATGGAATGCGTTGGCGGCGTGGAAATAGTTGAGGTTGATAAAGAATCACGCTAAAGTTTGCGGATGAACATAAAACATCTTGTCACTTTCAGCGTGATTCTCACATTCATGATCTCCCCGTTGGCTTGGGGACAAGAAGAACTTCCGGAAGCATCTCAACAAGAACCCATCACAGGCTATCAAGGCATGCTGCCTTATATTCAGGAAAATGCAGCTATTCGCAAAGAAGCTCAGCAAAAATATGGTTCTAAAAAGTCCCGCAAAAAGGGCAAGAAAAGTAAAAAAAGCAAAACCTCTAAAAAATCCAAAACAAAAAAGAACCCTGGCAAAGCCAAGGGTTCTTGAATTCACTAAACGCGGCAGTCTTATTTGCGACTTTCTGAGTGAGATCCTTTTTGTGAAGACTCACGATTTTCGCTTTCACTGGAAGCAGACTCTTCCGCATGTGGATCTGCTGAATGATCCGCCTGTTTATTATGGGCGGCCCGCCTTTGCTCTTTAATACTTCCATCATAACGTTTGCTGGTCTGGCTAAATCCTCTGCCTTTATTATGTCGAGACATTTTACACCTCCGTGCCCTTCCAATTTACCAAGAATACTCATTGCTGAAACCGTCACGATGGGCGAGGTTTGCTATACGAAATGGCAATCTTGATGTGGCAATTGTCGAAATCGAATTATTATGTCTCAATCTGAGCCATTCGCAGTCAAAAACCGCACAATACTGACTCCTATTCACTCAAAGAAAACGTTCGTTTAACCGATAAATAGATAGAACAAAGGGGATTGTTTGAACCATCAAAGTACGTTTCATAAGCAGTTGTTGCGCTCGCAACAGGGCTCCGTTCTACTTATGGCGATCATAAGTGGCGTGATCGTATGTATCATGTTCTTCGCCTCCATTGCCTATATTGAAACTCAAGCAAAAATGATGGCTCGCTCGGCGAACAAGACAGATCGCCGCATCGTGATGGATGGTTTGTATGCCTACACCGTCAATGCTGTGAAACAAAGCTGGTGCTTGTCCTCGACTTGGGTTGAGGAACTGAACTGCACCATGAATCACCCACGCAACACTCAACGACTTTTGCTATCGGACGAAACACTTCTATTCATCCGCAACTCTGGCACTCCACATCCGGAACCACTGTCTTCAACACGTTTGAAATCGATTTCGACAACTGTTCAATTGAGCAATTTCACAGAGTCGCATCCTCTCTATTCTGTCGTAAGACCACTTAAGGAAGAATACTCCCAAGCCACCTTTACAATCGAGCGTGATGCAACGGCGATCTCTGCCGTTCGTGGTAAGGAAGTTCCGTTGAAAGTCACGATCTTCCTGAAACACAAATCTGAAAGACAGTATGATGAAACACTGGTTTCAAAAAACATCGTCTATCCACGCGAGCTCAGCTACTTCTCGTTGATTTTAGCAAATGATTTATATCTGAATACAAAAGCCAGCAGCGCAAGCAGCGGCAATAATCGCATCAATTCCGCACCTATTGGATCAAGCCCCGGTTTAAGATTCGAAAGCCCGGTTTTCGTCAACGGTGATATGCATCTGCCAGCCTCTGGACTTCGCCCTGCCATGAAAAACGTGACCTTCGTGGATAAGGTGGTATTGGGCGGCGGGAAAATCATGCAGGACAATCAGCCTTTCATGGTTAAAACTGCCGGTGGTGAAGGCTCCATGTTTAACTATGAGCTGCCGAACTTTGCGGGACTTCTGGGTGGATATGAACTGGATCCAGGTCGCGATACAGGTTTGGATTTCCTTTATAACATCGCTCCCGGCGACACAAACAGCTTCAATTCACAGGTTCTGTGTCGCGCCCGCTTGATGGCTTCCTACGATCTTTTGATCACGAACCCTTCACAGCTTTGGGCTCGCGCCAACTCAGCTTCGGCGAATCGCGCGCAATTAAGCTTCAATGTCGGCAACGTGGATAACTTTGTCGAGCAAGCCACTATCAATGGATACGAAGCAATCACGACAGTGCCAAACGTAGCTACGGCTGCTATGTCAAACGCCTCGACAACGGCGGGAACTCCGATCATGAAAGCCCGCGTGTACTACAACGGTCTTCAAGCACCGGGAGGTGCGCGTGGTGCCTATATCACTGACTTCTACGTACACCGTGAAGGCACGGTAACGCTGTACCCAACGGGAACAGCGGGTTCTTCGATCACCATCAGAACCGCTCCTTTGGTGGTTTCGGGACGCACTCAGTTCAATCAAGTCGATATGACTGTTGAGTTTAACGGCTCCTTGGACATAGCTCCTTATAAAACCAATGGAAGTGTTTTGTTCAACTCATCCCCTTCTGTGAAGTTTGTATTTGAGGCCTACGATTACGGTTATCTAAATGGAACCAATCTGCGACCTCCCGGTGGTACGCCATACTTCAAAAACAAAACCAACGGTGTGACTTTCACACGTTCTGGCGCCGATATGGTTCTGGTGGCCAACACCAACAATCTGGGTGTGAACTTTAACAAATGGCAGACGAATTCAGGCCTTGAAGCCTCGGCGAACTACTCTTTCCCAATTACTTCAGAATACATTGGTTTGCATGTACCAAAAGACACTCCGGAAAATCTGGCAGAATTCGATGACCGCTGTTTTGCAACGCCGGAACCAGGAAATTCCAATGCGGATTTTTCAGCCTTCCCTGCTGCAACTTGGGACACATCATTCGCCCGCCAGGCGCGCAATGCGTGGATGTTCAATGCGGACTGGTCGACCCGAACAACGCCAGGATACTATGAAGGTGTCTGGACATACGGCACCAGCTCGACATTTACAACACACTCGCTGGTCAGAGAATGCCGCATTGATCCTGATGCAACACTTATTGCGGGAATGTTTGCGTGTGAAACATTCCGAATTATGGCGCGCTCAAAACCACTGCGTATCATTGGAACTGTGATCACCAATCAGTTGATTATTGATCCTTCGGCATTCAATGCCGGCATCCGTTGGAGCAGCATCTACCACCCGCAGGCAACGCAGGAGCTTATTAATGCCGGCATTTTGGGTCGGGATAAAGCAGGTGCCTTGATGAGTTGCGCACCTGGGACACTGGCACCGCTATGGCAGGCCAACATTGGTATTTCTGACCGTTACGCGCACTGGGTGTGCAACCCTGTGAGCCTGCGTAAAGCAGATCCATTCAAGTGGACCACGGTTGATCCAGACTGCGGTATCGTAAATGCCCGTGATACTTTGGTTAAATGCAAAAAACAATCGAAGCGCTTCCTAATCAAGGAAGTCAGCCGCGGAAAGGGGTTGTAGGATGAAACTGAACAACAACCGCGGTTTTTCAATGATTGAACTTTTGGCAGCTATCGTGGTGGGCGTGATCGTCAGCTATGCCACTTATTCCTACATCACTTATATTTCCAATCTTTCGGCGCAAATGCGACTTACTCGCGCCTCGAACGACAACGTTCAGGCTATTGTGGAAAGCATTCGTTTCAATCTGTCCCTGTATCAGGTGTCTTTTGAAACCAACATGGCTAAAGAGGAAGCTCTTTTGAAAAGGGATGTTTTGCCCTTTGGGCTTTCCTACGGGACCATGATCCCGAAATCAGAATGCTTCAAAAAGGATCCTTGCCAGGCCTATTTTGGCTACGTCATCGTACCAAGTTTATTTGTTAGAAATTTATATCAGGTCGACCTGAGGGTCGCCCTGCCCGCAGATAAAAGAGTCATTGGTAAGCAGGAGGAACGGTGGAAACAATACACCTACTTCATCACAGTGAAGTAAAAAGTAAAAATCCCCTGCAAAATGCAAAGGGCATGACCATCACGGAACTCCTGGTGGTTTTGGCACTTGTGGGCGTGGTCGCCTTGGGCAATGCCACGTTCCTGTTTGATTTCACCAATCAATTAAAACGCATTAACTCCGCATCTGAAGGCGACACCGAGTTGTCTGTTTTGAATATTGCCACAGTGAATATTCTGAAAAAATCAGCGGCCAGCTTCAATAAAGTTGATTTACGCGACGATAATAATCGCAACTTCTTTGACTATTATCCTGACGTTCCCTACTCCACTATCGAGGATCAGGCGAAGAATTCTGCGCAAAGATCTTTCACTATGACGCCGGGTCAGGCCAACCGCTATTTCTATTTGCTTCAGTCGGAAGAGGCTGAATTTGACTCGGTCATTTTCGATCCGATGTTCGCCTACCGACAATCCTCAGTACCAGCCAACCAACTGCTGAACGGAACAGTTCAATATGTGGGATTGAATTCCATCCCGGATTTAAAGGGCACAACGGGTTCATCTCCGAATGGCTCCATGACTCAGATTTTTCAAACGCGCTGGGCCCCAGGAAAGCTATTTATGTTAAGCTGCCCTACTTATTTGCGCCCCATTGTCGGTGGTTCGATCAGCATCATGACTGCTCCCCGTTTTGCTTCTTACCTTGGAAAAGTAAGCGGCAGTGACCTTGGACTGCTGTCAAATGCAGAGTCCAAAGTGAACATCATTAATTCTCACCCAATCACCCTGGCCAACTATACAAACGTTGATGGATTCATGCGCACACTGCCCGCTGTGGGTGGAGCTGCACCTTTTGTCAAAATTGAACCTGTGACTATGGTACGATTTGAATTACGTGTAAACTCGGTGACAAACAAGTCGGAGCTATGGCTTCAGGAACTGACAAATGGTCAATATAAAGACGTCAATATGCTGTTATCCGGCGTAAGCGAAGTTAAATTTGTAAGAAAAGCGATCACCCTCCCTATTATCAGTCTTGAGGTGAAACGATGAAAAATATGAACTTGAAACTTATCATCGCCGCCAGTTTAGTGGTTCCGCTTTCCTTGCAAGCGCAAACCAAGAAGTCCTCAACGACCAGCGTTCTGCCTTTTACCGGGCCTAATATGAACGACGTCGTTCTGGATTCACAGCTTGTGATGAACGGGTCAAACTCGGACGTAACCACTTTGGATATTTACGTCAGCTGTTTTGGTACAAATCTTCGTGCCGTTCCAAATCCAATTTCTGAGCAATCAGATATCACGGCGACCTTGTATTATCTAACGGCTGCCGGTGGTAAAAGAAAACTCGATATCACTTTCCCGGCAACTGCAACCATGCGGACCTCCGCCAGTACCGATGTGGATTTAACCAATGCGACTGTCCTGGACAACAATACCAGCACGCGCTTGCGTGCACGCTTAAAGGGAAATTTAATCCGCATTAACCTGGAAGGTGCCAAAACCATCCCTGTGGATGTCCTGGCAACAGGTACTAATTTCACTAAATTGGATGCACTGGATGTCAAATCGGACTTCCTCAGCGGCATCACCTTTGCGCAAAAAGTTACCAACAGCAATAGCGAGCGCCGCTACATGGCTTTTGATGGCCCCATTACCGCCGCCAGCAACTGGTATGCTTCTGAAAACGGAAAATCCCTGACCATGCTGGCAGCCTTTCCGGGTGAAACCTCTTTCTGTGGTGGTTACTTCTCCCCGTTGGTTTTAAAATTTGATGATGAACTGCCGAAGGTTGAAAAGACCTCCAAGTTTCCTCTTATAGCCAACCAAAACGGAAGAAAGATCTCCTGGCCGACATTTGATGACGAGATGTACTTCCTGGTCCATGATCAAAATGGAAACAAAAAAGTCGACGGTGGTCACGAACTCTTTGGCGACATTAACAACTTCCAGGACGGCTTCAAAAACCTTGAAGTCTATGACTTCAATAAAGATGGCTTGATTGACTCCAAAGATCCGGTCTTCGCAAAACTGCGACTTTGGAAAGACAGCAATCACGATGGTAAAAGCTCCGCCAAAGAGCTTAAAACCCTCAAACAACTGGGTGTTGAGTCGATTTCCGTGAAATATACGGATGCGACCCAGGATCTGGGCCCTAACGCGCGACTTGTAGGACCGGGCGAGTTCACCTACAAGGATAAAAAGGGCGAAGAAAAGAAAGGGCGCGTCTGGGATATTTTTCTTAAAATTGTTCCTTAATTGAGATAGCATTTTTTTTTGGGAGGATTCCATGAAAAGGCAAACTCAACTGAAATTAGCAACTGGCGTTTTGCTCTTGTTTACGATCGCAGTCATTTCCGAAACCGGGTTTTCAAGACCTGGCAGCAATGGCAACCGCTGGGAGTACCGCTTTAAGAAGGACTCTCCGACGGATAAGAGCCCTAGAACGGATAACAGAGGAAGCGTCAGCGCCCCCGTCAACTTGGGAAGCGATGGAACCCCTTGCCGTGATGCCTTCATCATGATGAGCACCATCTTTGATGATGCCTCAGTGGGAGCTGCAAAATCCCGCCTGGCGGTACCGCCGTTGGCTCATGGCGAAACCAAAAACTTTAATTGCACAGAACCACAGCCAGCCATGTCCAATAAAAATGAACAAAAAGTTATTGGCGGGACTTTGACGGTTCAGTGTATCAATGGGGTGGCAACTTTAGCAGCGGCAAGCTGCGATCTTTCCGCACCACCTCCACCGCCGCCTGTACCAACACCCACACCAACCCCTACTCCGGGCGACTGCACGAACTGTAACACGCTCGTTGCCACCAACTCTACTGAGGTTCAAATCAGTAAAAACGCAACGGGCACCCGTGTGACTTCCAAAGTTTATCGTTGTGACGGGCGTGCCTACTTGACGGTGTACGTAAGTTCCAACAAATCTGTTTGTACTCCGCCAGCATCGCAACCTGGATGCGGAAGCACTTGTGACGCCATCGGTGTTACGACTACAAGCTCATACCAAATCTCCAAGAATGCCACGGGTACCAGAACTTCCACGAGCTACCAATGCGACAACGGCAAGGTACTGGTTAAAGGCTCCACTGGAACATATTGCCGCTAAAATTCACAAACAGGGCGCCCCCGAGTGGGCGCCTTCTTTTTACGGATGAAGAATGATTTTACTGCTGGCCCTGTTCTCGGGCCTTTTAAATCTTTCAGCACAAGTTCTATACCAAAAAGTCGTGTCGGTGACTTTGGGGGATCTTTACACCACGTTCATTCTGGTGACGCTGCTATTCATCTGCGGCTCGGCGCTTGGTAATTTATTTTCTTCAAAACTGCGCAAACACCTGCCCCTGCTGGAAGTTTTAACCGGCATTTACAATTTACTTCTGTTTTTTAAAACTCCACCCGACACTTTGCTGATTGCAAGTCTGCTTATTCCCGCCTTCTGCCTTGGGGCACAGCTACCTTTGTACAGCTATTACTTGCGCCAAATTCGCTATCGTTGGATTTACTCTCTATACCACTTGGGTGCAATTGCAGGTCTTTTAGCCTTTGAAATTTACTTCACTCACGGTTTGTCCATTCGGACAGCGCTGGCAGCACTGGGCTTAGCCCAGATCTCACTGGGAATTGCTTTGTACCTCCTGGCTCAAAAAGAACGTTTCCATCTGACTTCAAATCCGCAATTTCATCTGAAGAAATTCTTTGCACCCAGGCATCGCCTCAGCATCTTCGCCGTGGTGGCGATCTCAACACTTAGCTATTATCAAATATTCTGGGCCGTAAAAACCCAGACTTTCTTAACTGAAGCCTTCCGTCTGCAGGCCACACTGATCACCATGGCTGTCTTTTTTTGGATGAGTTTTGCTGGTGCCGTTGAAAAATGGGCAAAGACGGTCCCTCGTGCGGTATTATTCATCGCTTGGGCCTGTGTTCTGTTGATCATTCAGCTATTCTTTCCGAGTTTGCCCGTATGGTTGCGGGACTTGATGAATGGATCTCTTGCAAATTATTTCGCACTTAGTTTTGTGCAGGCCCTATTCCTTACCGTGCCAGTCTTGTTTTCCAGTCTGATGTTCATTCGCGGCGCTGAAGAAATTTCCGAGGACATGGCGATAGATGAGTCTTCAAGCTTATTGAATATCCTTGCCAGCGCTGGCAACACGGTGGGGATGCTGGCAGCCGTATTGATGTCTTCGCAGCTTTGGTTCAATTCTTATTTTGCCACGGCTATTGTTATTGCCAGTGCCTGCGCGCTGGTTTTTGCGCATTTTGAAAATCGCTATTTTAAAACTGCAACTGCCTTGGCCGGCGTGGCCATTCTGGCCTTTTTCGCTTTTAAAAATAGCCAGGCGGATTCTTTGCTTGGCAATCGCTTGTCCAAAGAAATCCGCGCGCAATCAATTCCAAGCACCACGACGATACACTCCGAAGCGTTTTCGTCCATCGCCATCCATAATACATACTCAAACGTCCCACCCCATGAACCGGTGCGCATGTACTACATCGACGGCCATGCATCTCATGACTTGAATTTATTCACTGAAAACCTGGTGGGATTGATTGCAGCTCCCTATTTCCCAGGAGCAATCGATAAATCCCTGGTTATCGGCGTGGGTTCCGGACAAACCTCCTGGGGTGTCGCGGCCATCAGCGCAAACACCGATCTGGTCGAAATATCACCCGCCGTTCGCAAAACCTTGAACCTATTCTCTTTTGAAAACAACCAACTGGCAACTCGCCCTGGGATTCAGCTTCACCTGCAAGATGGAATGAATTTCTTAAAAGCCTGTCCGACTGGAACCTACGACCTGATCGTCAACACCTCCACCTATCCGGGGAACTTTAACGCCGGGAAACTGTTTACGGACGAGTTTTTGTCTTTGGCAAAATCATGCCTGAAAACACAGGGCGTCTATCAGACTTACTTTGATATCGCCTCGGTCATTGATATTAAACAACGAAACGAATTCCTGGCTCCGCTGCAAAAGCACTTTAAGTATATTGATATTGTGAAAATACCCTATCCAATCGTGATAGCCTACAATACTCCCCGTGCACTTAGAAAAACCAGAATCTCTGATTTACTTAAAAATGAAGACCTTAAGTTTTATCAGAATACTCTTGTTAACAAGGAATCCTTCAAAGACCCCTGCTTCACGGTCTATCGAGATATTCCCACGACCAACGATGTCCGCATGAACACTTTGGATGAGAGTATTTTGGAAGCCAATTCCATCAGCAATATGGTGCAGGCCTTGAACCCACATTTTTTAGGTGAGCACCTTCAAGACACCACCTCTGACTTGAAATCCTCCGGCTGCTGGCAACCTGAGCCCTAGTAGTCCCTTGGATAATTAAGAAACAAATCCGTCGCGGATGTTCGGCTTTTCTCAATCAACAGATTATCATCCGTGACTATGGCATCATTCACACCGACCTCACGGCGGATGTACTCGATCCAACTATTTGCCACTTTCTCTGCAATATCGAAATCATTGGGTGTATTCAATCCATCCTGATCCCAGGAACGGCTTGGCATCAGCTTTTCTGCCCGATCCCAACGAGCCGCATCCCACGATGTAAATGGCTCCATTTTACCCAGGAAGATAATTCCATCATAATCGTAACCCGGCAAAATCTTGTAGTACGGAAAACTCTGCTTAGCCGTATTGATCAAGGCTTGAATGGAGTGCTGGGACCCAAACAACAACTGTGCATAGACTCCGCCCGGCGCCAGATTCTGAGTCACGATTTTGTAAAACTCTGCTGACATCAAATGCGTTGTGCCGACTCCATAGGGATCCACATTCACAGTCAGCACATCCCACTTTTTGCCAGAAAGTGCGACATAACTACGACCGTCGGCGGCGATATTTATCACTCTTGGATCTTTCAGATAGTCGTTGTTTTTAAAAGTCATTTCACTTTGCGCCCGCAAAACCAACGGCAGCAATTCAACACTGGTGATATTTTGTTGCACTGGAAGCTGTACAAAGGCTTCCGTGGTAAGTCCGTACCCCATCCCCACGACCAGGACATTATTCAGATCCTTGGCAAAAAGGGCCGGATACAAAGCCAGATTCTTTTGCACCACTTTTGTTTTATCAAAACCATATGGCGCCACCAATGAGCTGAAATTATTGAACATCGCCCAGCGAGTTAAATCTGGCTGAGCGGGATAGGGCTTCAGTTGAACCAGGGATAAATACCCGAACTCATCTTCGGCTTCAAACAACACTGTCTCGGCGGAATTAAGACTGAGCGGCTTCAATATAACGAAGCCCAAAAGTACGAGCCCAAAAATCACAGTCAATCCGCGCCGCGCGCCTTGAGTAAATTGAACCGCACCGAAAAGGGCCAAAATCAAAAGTGCCGCGCACAAAAACTTCAAACTGTTCACGGTGCCAAGATATCTGAACAGAACATAAGTAGCTAACAGACTCCCCAATACCGAGGCGAAGGTGTTTACATAAATTGCCCGGGACAAACTTTTCGTGCGCGCCAAGGCAGAAACCTCCCCAGCCTGAATCAAACGCAGCGACAAAGGGAAACACAAACCTAAAATCACACCCGGCACGATGGCCAAAACCAACAATGCCGCCGCAAAAACAAAATGCAAACTCTTGTGGTACGGACTTACCAAATCAACTGCCAAACCCATGGTGTGATTAAAAAATAAAAAGCCCACACACACTGAAAATACCGCGAGCAATAATAAATTGATCAATCGGGAAACCTGACTCCGCACCGGCAAATCTTTCCAACGTGGACTTAACGCTGCACCAAGAAACAGCGACAATAAAAGCACCGCCAAAACCAGACTGTGCACGTAGACACGCCCACCTAACAGCAATGAGGCCAGGCGAAACCACAACTGTTCCAGACTTAGAACGAAAAAACCACTGAGTCCGCTTAAACAAACCGCCCAGATTTTAATGGTTTTTGCAGACAATCCCTCCGCTGCCATTTGATGGCTGGGAGTATTTGCTGTCTTCTCGGATGAGAAATTCTGAAATTTATGTCGAAAGAAAATCACACCTGCCAGAAAGTTCAAGCCAATCCCTAGAGCCAGGGTCTTGCCAAGCCCCGCATAGTAAATCAAAACCGTATAAGACAATAAGGCCCCCACGGCCCCGCCAAGACAGTTCACGGCATAAAGCCATTGGTGCTGACTGGCTTCCGAAAACTTGTAACTGATCACCGGGAACGACAACCCCATTAAAAAGGTGGCCGGGAAAATAAAGATCCCCGTCAGTAAAAAATGGGAGATCAAACTTGGACCGGAAAAGTCCCGCAACCAATGCGTGATTGACTCTGTGTTTCCAGTGAGAATCGCAAAACTGGCGCAAACAACCACGACAATCGCAAATTCACAATAGGAATAAAGGGGAATCTCTTTTCGAAATGATCGTCGAAGCAACTTGGGCGCCCATGCCGTCCCGAGCCCAAGTCCCAGCATGAAATGCGCAATCACGCAGGAAATAGACAATGTGGTTCCGCCCAACAAAGTTGAAAAAACGCGGATCCAAAGAATTTGATAAAGCAAACCAGAAAATCCCGTCAAAAACATTGCTGTGATACCCTGACTGAACATTCCTGATGCCTCCACCTTAGATGCTTGTAAAGATGCTACCAATCGTCTAGCCTTAAAACCAATGGAATTTTTCAATAAAAAATCTGAACTAATTCTTTTGATGACTCTGGCCGTGATATTTGTGGTCAGCTTCTTCACACGCCCACTATTTCCTGTTCAGCGGTATCCCCTGTTTGCGGATGCTCCGACGACGTATGAAACTTATCATGCAAGCCTGCCCACAGGAGAACAGATCCCCTTGCTCAGTTTGCAATTGCAAAACAACTATGACGGCGATCCCACTTACGACGTCGGGCGCCACCCAGCCACGGTCTACGCTTGGGGTGAAATCCTAACCACAGAGCAGTTACAGAATCACTTCTCCACCCTGTCCAAACAAAATCAGATTCCTAAAGAGTTTTGTCTTATCAGAACCATTTGGGGGCAGCGCAGTGATCAGAATTTTGGAGTCATTAAATACTCCCTATTTTGGTGGTCCAATGAACATCTCGCAGAAAACAGCGATTCAGCACCACCGGTCTGTAGAGGAACGGTTATATGATTTGGCCAACGTCTATTCGTTACTTTGATGGCTTTCGCCGCTTGGTCTTACTGTGTTCCATTTTTCTAGGCTTGGATCAGTTATTTATCCCTTGGCGAACGGCAGGTGCTATCCTGCCAGTTTCGGTGATCGGCTATTTACCGGAAGCGTTTATTGAAAACAAAATGGCATTTCAAATTTGCACGGGCATTTTTCTGGTCAGTGCGACCCTATGGTTGCTCAAATTGGTTCCGCGGTTGTCTTCAATTGTTTCATCGTTGTTTTTCATACTCAGCACCTCCTGGTATTTACAGAATGAACCCTTCGGCGATCACCGCCAATCGGTGTTTTCTCTTTTACTAATCTTATTAACCCTGCGTGAATGGGGTTTACTACAGCGATATTTTTATCAGGCAGCGGCTGTCGTGGTGCTGTCATTTTATTGCCTGGCCGGCTGGGAAAAGATTTTTTATTCAGGCCTTTCATGGCCCAACGGCACCACTCTGCAAATTTTTGTACACGCCATGGGCTACATGGAATCTTATTTGGGAAAAGTCATTCTTCAAAACCACAGCTTGGCCGTATTTCTTCAATGGGCAATACTTATTATGGAATGCGGAGCCTTCCTTATCCTGACCGGACCGCGCCTGCTTAGATGGATTTGGCTAATTGCTCTGTTGGGGTTTCATATCGGCATCGAGGAAGTCTTCCATTACCGCTACTACCTGCATTTCATGATAGTTATTTACTTGTTCGCACTACCGGGTCTTTTGGAGAAAAAACATGTTCAGTCTTGATAGGTTCAAAACGAATTCTGAAAAGATTTTTCTCCTCTGGTTCGGAATTCCTGTGCTGCTGTACCAGGTTCTTATTTCCAGAATTTTATCGCAAATTTTCGGCAGTCTTTTTTTCATTCAACTTTTCCTGATCGCAGTGGCCTACCTGGGCACCTCCCTGGGCAGCTATTTTGCGGATCGCTGGAAGTTCACTCTTTCCAACAGTCACCTCTCGCTGGTGATACTTAACGTCGCCCTGCTGGGGTTCTATTTAAACGACACAACCTTATTGGCTGCCACCCATCTAAGTTTGATTCTGGGCTTTGTCCTGTTTTTTCTGATCAGCTTTGTTTCGGCCATGATTCTTCCGTTGTATTTCTTAAGAACCGGCACCGAAACTGGATCCTCCACCAAACGCTTCAATCAGGTTTATTTTTATTTCCATCTGTTGGTGGTCGGGGCCTTGATATGGACGGAGTTGGATTTACTTTCTTCCGTCGGCATCACGCAAATCCTGATTGGCCTGACGCTGCTTGAAGCCTTCTGGAGTATTTACTGGTGGTTTCGCGACAAAGACCGCATCCAACCAATCAGCCGCTCTGCAAATGAAATGCTGTTCTCGACTTCAGCAAAAAAGCTACTCCTGTCCCTTTTTGTGTTTTCGGTGATCAGCGGCGTGATTCAGTCGATTCTTTATCGACAAGTGCAAACCACACTGGCGCCCCTGGCCTTTCACTACACTTTGTATTTGGCGGCATTGCTGCTGAGCTGGGCCGCCTCCAGTTTGTGGTTTCAAACGCGCAAAGGCTATCAATGGCTGAGCTGGACAGATTTCAAAAGCAAATCGGCGATATTGATTTTTGCACTTTTGGTTTGGACTCAAGCTTGGCCCGTGGCTTGGGCCTGGATGTTGGATGTTTGTGGATTAAGCACCTTTGATGGAGCTGCACTTCACTCCTCTGTGACACCTGAAAACACCCCGTACATCATCTTTATGATTCGCGCCGTATTCACCCTGGGGCTGATCTTTCCATTTGGTTTCTTTTTCGGAAGCCTATTGCCACTGGTGAAAAAAGAAAATGAATACATCCCCTTGGGAATTTATCTAAGCATCAATTCTTTGGGAAATGCCTTGGGCATTCTGGTTTTCATTTCGATACTTTTTGAAGTGTTGGGGATTTTTCAACTCTGGGCTTTACTGGGGCTGTGCTGCCTGATTTTCGCAGTTCGCACCATCAAACTCCGCATCATCACCAGTTCGCTGATTGTGATCATGGGCGGCTTATCTTGGGGGCTGTTAAGAACATATTCCTGGGATTTGGGCAGCTTTAATATGCGTGGTTTTGCGCAGTGGTATTCCTATTCTCAGGAAATCAGCAAAGTTCAGACCTTCAAACACAACAGCAGCCAGGTTAACTTTGTAGAGTTCGCTGGACAGTACTCACTAATGTTCATGAACGGTCACACGTCGGTCTTCCTTCCGCACCAGGAACCGATCCCCTTGATTGATACTTTGATGGGCCTGACGCCTTTGGCTTACGTGAATAATTTTAATAATGCCCTGGTGATCGGCATGGGCACGGGCGCGACGGCTTTGGGAGCGGAACAGCTTTTTGCTCATACCGACATCGTGGACCTGGATCCGACGATGTTAAAAGTTGCCGGCAGCCTTAAGTTTGTCGCCGATAAGTTATTGCATAATCCCAAAGTGACTTTCACCGAAGCCGACGGATTGACTTATCTAAGGACGACGAAAAAGAAGTACGACCTTATTTACAACAACGTGCCTTCACCGGTTTATTTTGCTGCAGCGAAACTATGGACGCGTGAAGCTTTACAGGCCGTTTCATCAGCCCTTCATGACGACGGAATTTTTGCCCAGTGGCTGGATGGGGAAATATCACCCTTGGCCTTGGACAGTTTGATTCGTTCCTCAGAGGATCTGTTTTCCCAATGTGATTTGTATTTGCTGAATATCGAGTTTTATTCACTGGTTTGCTCCAAAGGTGCTGCACCCCTGAAGTTTAAAACCTACCCCGACAGCTTGGCGAGCCTGATGCAAACCACACCGCTGACATTCAATGCCTTTCTACAGGCTTTACAGTTCCCAAAGGTGCCCATGAAGGCCGTCGATCCTGACGTCCCTTTGAACACCCTGGACAAACCCCTTATGGATGTACTGGTTGCGCAAAACCCACCGGGCTGGCTGCACAACGCCCGCAAAGACTCCGTGGCCGCCCGCTTTAAGATCGGCGAAGCCCTCACTCCAGAGAAGTGTTCCCGCATCCGGGGTTGGCTGTTCAATCGGCACTTTGTTGAAGCTCCAGGCGATTGCGCAGAGCTTTTCTGATTGCATGGGCGAGCTGGAATGCTAGAGTCAGCCCATGCAAAACAAAACCGTTAAACTTGGCAAAATCGAAGTAGCAAATGACAAACAATTCGTCCTGTTTGCAGGTATGAACGTGCTGGAAAGCCGTGACCTTGCCATGCAAGTGTGCGAGCACTTCGTTAAAATCACTGACAAACTTAAAATCCCGTACGTGTTTAAATCTTCCTTTGATAAGGCCAACCGTTCCTCTATCCACTCCTACCGCGGCCCGGGCATGGATGAAGGCCTTAAGATCTTTGCTGAACTTAAAAAAACTTTCGGCGTAAAAATCATCACGGACGTTCATGAAGTCGCACAGGCAAAACCAGTTTCTGAAGTTGCTGACGTTATTCAATTGCCGGCGTTCCTGGCGCGCCAAACTGACTTGGTTGAAGCGATGGCTCGCACAGGTGCGGTGATCAACGTCAAAAAACCCCAGTTCCTAAGCCCCAGCCAAATGGGCAACATCGTGGAAAAAATTGAAGAGTGTGGAAACGACAAAGTGATCTTGTGTGAACGTGGTTCATGTTTTGGTTACGACAATCTTGTCGTGGACACGCTGGGCTTTAATATCATGAAAAAAGTTTCTAAAGGTGCGCCCGTTATTTTGGATGCAACTCACGCGCTTCAGTTCCGCGATCCAATGGGTGCGGCTTCTGCAGGTCGCCGCGGTCAGGTCGCAGAGCTTTCCCGCGCGGGATTGGCTGTGGGCCTTGCTGGCTTGTTCATTGAAGCTCACCCGGATCCAGCGAATGCAAAATGTGACGGCCCTTCTGCATTGCCTTTGGCGAAAGCTGAAGCGTTCTTGCAGCAGATGAAAGCCATCGACGATTTGGTTAAATCATTCCCGATTTTGGATACTGAATCCTAATTGAAAACTCGGCCTCGAAAAAATCATTACAGGTGATTAATTTTTCTTGCAAATGTGTGGTGGTTCTATAAAAGGACCCCACACTTTTTTTTATTTGCGAGGAACACGAGTTGAAACTTCTAAATGCCTTTTTACTGGCTGTTGCTTTCATCACTGTGGGTTGCAGCGCTTCTGTTGAACCCACACTAGTATCAAATAAGTCTGCTACGCCTATTATTGGCGGCCAGTTGGTTAAAGAGGACTCTGCGCTGGCCCACAGTGTGGTAGGAATCTACGACAACAACTTCGGCTTCACATGCACGGGTTCGCTTTTGCCAGGAAATCTGGTTTTGACTGCAGCTCACTGCATCGGCGAAAAAACTTCGGAGGTCTATGTAGTTTTCCATCCGAACATGGAATCCATCCTGAATCTTGGTAAAAATTTCAGAACTCACCCAGCTGTTCGCCGCGTGGTTAAAATGAAAGCTCACGAAGATTTCGCTGGCAGCCAAGACAACATGGCAATCCCAGGACACGACATCGGTTTGATGATGTACGAAGGCGAAACTCCAAAGGACTATACTCCAGCAAAAATCCTGACTGAACCCGCAGCACTAAAAAGAGACGCTTTGACGATTCTTGCTGGTTACGGTGTGAACTATGCTGAGGTGATTCCAGTCAACCCGCGCAAAGAAAAAAATCTTCAACAGATGATCAATAATGGCGAAGTTTACTGCGACAACGACGATGCACGTAAAGCCACAAGCTGTGTTCGTGAAGAGATCAGCGGCCCTGCAATTCTTAAAGCTGTGCAGGTAAAAATCAAGTACACGCCCAATGAAGGTGAAGTTGTTTTGGACCAAACTGGCGGTCAAGCGGCTTGCTCCGGAGACTCTGGTGGTCCGGCTTACATCCAGGTTGGTAACGAATACCAGCTTTGGGGTGTCACCAGCCGCAGCGGCTTGGGTTGCAACACCGATATCATTTACATGAACATTCTGTACTATGCAGTTTGGATCACAGACACCGCAAAATCTTTCGGTGCTAAATAGTCAAAAGGCGGCCTCAGAGCCGCCTTTTTTTATGTTCTATTTTCGGTTTTTATCGACCACGGCCGTGATAATCAGCAAGAAAGCCAATAGTCGCATGGAGAATATCCAGGTATTTTCCTCCCCTTGTGTTGGCATGAAAACCAGAAACCATCTCTCCGCTGCCAGAATAAAAAATGAAGCGGCAAACATCGCAAAGAAACGATCCGCTGTCTTTCTCCAGAATTTAAGAAAAAACAAACCGGAAACCAGCGATGCCATCATCACGGCGCCATAAATAAATTGTTTTACAATTTCCTGACTCATTCTACACCGTATCCCAAATCAAACCATAAACCATGGCCGCCATTCCGCCCAAAATCAACCAGGCACGAATCATTGTGAGGTCATAACTGGGCCCCAAAAGGAAATCCACCGACAGTAATATATTATTCAGAGCCACGCCGACAAAACAGATACTACTCCAAAACAACAATCGGGAACGGCTGCGAAAATAGGCCCGCCCCAGGAAAACAGCACAGCCAAAACTGGTAACCGAACAAAGTAAGTAAACGTAAAATGCCACGATTAATCCTTTTTGATTTTAAAGGCATTGGCGAAGTCGCGAATGCTATCAATCGGTTGTGAATAAATAAAGTTCGTAATTGTGGAACGTCGGGTGCTGTATAGAACTTCCAGCTTCCCCGCCAATTCCCCAAGCTCGCCATTGTGATAACGATAACTTCCATTTTCTTCACGCAGTAAATCCATCGCCACCAGTTCCAGAAGTTGAGAACGTGCATACCCCGGATTACTGCGCATTTCCAGGCTGACTTCCTCTGGTGTCCAACTCCGCTGTTCGTTGGCCTTTAGTAGAAACAAAACGTCCAAAAGTGTCACAGAATGTATGTGTTTTCTGATGAAGTTTTTTATCTCCAGCGTGACGTCTCCAGAATCATCAAATGGCACAATGATCCTCCCGCACACCTTTATCCCTATGTATACCCGCCAGTAAATCTATCAACTGATTGAAGTTCACGGGCTTCGCCAAATGGTGCGTGCATCCCGCATCAATACTCTTCACTGTCTCCTCCTTAAGTGCGTGGGCTGTGAGCGCAATAATCGGCCGCTCATACCCCTGAGCCCGCAATCTTCGCGTGGCTTCATAACCATCCATAATCGGCATTTGAATATCCATCAGGACGGCATCGTAGTCATGGGCCAAGGCCGTATTCACCCCTTCAAGCCCATTCTCAGCAAAATCAACCGTAGCTCCCACGATTCCCAGGAAATGGGAAATCAACGCCTGGTTGTCCTCCACATCCTCAACCAAAAGAACTTTCATTCCCTCAAGTTTTTTGTTTCCTTTAAAATTAAAACCTCCATCATCGCGAGGAGTTACCGAATTCAAACTACTAATATAAGCAGTGCCGCTGACAGGTTCCGCATTGACTTCAATCATGAAAGTGCTGCCCTGACCTGGTACACTACCCGACAAGACAACATCTCCGCCCATGGCCCGGGCCAACTGCCGGGACAACGCCAACCCCAATCCCGTGCCACCAAAATTTCTTGTGGTCGCACTGTCCTCCTGAACAAAAGGTTGGAACAAATGACTGGCATGCTCGGGATGAATACCCACACCAGAGTCTGAAATATAAATTCGCATTTTATTGTGCAATTCAAATTCAGTGCGTGGAACCCATTCCACATCAACATGAACATAACCTTCACTGGTGAACTTTATTGAATTTCCAATAAGATTCAGCAGAATCTGGCGCAACCTGGTTGGATCAGAAATGATCAACTTCGGAATGCTGTTATCCAGATCAATGCGGAAATCCAGTCGTTTATCCAACGCCTGAAGACGAAGAAGGGAACGAATGTCCTCTAGGACACCTTCCACATCCACTTCCACCCGCTCCATCTGCAGTCTTCCTGCCTCCACTTTGGAGATATCAAGAATTTCATCGATAATTTTTAACAGCTGATCGCCATTTCGCTGCACGGTTCGAATCCATTTCGCACGCTCCGCGGCGCTTTGTTCCTCATCCGCCATCAGCTCCGTGAATCCCAAAATTGCATTCATCGGAGTCCGAATCTCGTGGCTCATATTGGCTAGGAAATTTGTTTTGGAAACACTGGCTGCACTTGCTTTTCTTTCTGCATCAATCAACTTCAACTCGACCGTTTTACGATCGTGTATGTCAGTACAGGTTCCAATCCAGGAGCGAAATCCCTGATAGTTTGTATCAGACACAGCCCGTATCCAAAACCAGCGAGTTTCGCCATTTTTACTTTTCAAACGACATTCCGTTTCAAAGGCGCTGCCGTCGTCCATTGAATTCATCCAGACCTTCAGTAACTCCCGAAGATCACCGGCATCAACTGCAGACTGCCAGCCATTGCCAAGACTCTGTTCGATCGTAAGACCGGTAAAGTCTGTCCAGCCCTTGTTAAAGTAGTCAAAGGTGCCATCGCCCTTCGCCCGCCAGATAATATGCGGAATTGCATCCGCAAGACTGCGGTAGCGTCGCAAACTTTCAACTTCCAGCTCCGCCAGCCTGAGAAAGCGCTCCCGTGCTTCTGACGTGCGAATCATTTCAGCCTGCTCTTCGAGCTGCTTGGTCTTTAAGAATAACTCCACAAAGATATGAACCTTTGACTTCACAATGTAAGGTTCAAAAGGCTTAAAGATATAATCCGCTGCTCCGACCTCGTATCCCTTATGAATATATTGTTCATCTTTATTGATGGCGGTCACAAAAATGATCGGCGTTTGAAGGTGGCGCGGATTCAAACGAATCCGTTGGGCCGTTTCAAAACCATCCATTCCTGGCATCTGCACATCGAGCAGGATCACCGCGAAATCATACTTGTCCACAAGCTCCAGAGCCTCGGCGCCTGATTGCGCCTGTACCAGATTCAGATTAGGCGCCGTCAATACCGCTTGCAAAGCCAACAGACCATCCAAACGGTCATCTACAATAAGAATATCCACTTTGTTCATGGTTACAAACTCCTAGAGCTGCGGGTTCACATTTGCCTTTGGCAACCAGGAGTACATTACCGATAACAGATAAACTTCATCGACCGGTTTTGTCACATAGTCAGATGCCCCGGCAGCCAGGCACTTTTCGCGATCCCCTTTCATCGCTTTCGCGGTCAAAGAGATAATCGGCAATTTCTGAAATTGCTCGATTTTGCGAATCTCGTGGATAGCCTCAATCCCATCCATTTCCGGCATCATGGTATCCATAAGCACCAGATCGGTGTCAGGATTTTCATTTAATGTTTTAATACCCTGCTTGCCATTCTCCGCAAAAACCACGTTCATGCCGCGCATTTTTAGAACGCTGCTTAGAGCAAAAACATTCCGTACGTCATCATCGACAATCAATATCTTTCGACCGGTAAATTCGGCATCAATCGGTAGCGGCAACACTTCAGAGTTTTCATCACGCACATTGACCGTTACCCCCTCAGGAGCTGAGTACTTTACTGGCAGAATCAAATTGAAACTGCTGCCCTGACCTGGCATGCTTTCCACATTGATCACACCACCTAAAAGGCGTGCAATCTCCCGACTGATCGTCAGGCCCAGACCAGTACCGCCGTATTTGCGACTGGTTGTTCCGTCCGCCTGCTGGAAGGCTTCAAATATCAACTTCTGCTTATCCGCTGGAATCCCGATACCCGTATCCTGTACCCGATAAACAATCGCTCCACCCGGGTAATTTCCGGCGGCATCATAACTGACATCCAGATTCACATGCCCCTTGTCCGTAAACTTGAAGGCATTGGACAAAAGATTCTTCAATATTTGGTGCAGTCGATTTTCGTCCGTGACCATGGCTTTCGGTAAGTCTGGTGAAGCCGTTATCAAAAATTCAAGTCCCTTGTGTTCGGCAACTGGACGGAATGTCTGCTCCAGATATTCCTGAACTTCCTTGATCTCGACAGCTTTCGGTGTGACTGGCATTTTTCCAGCTTCCACTTTGGAAAGATCCAGAATTTCGTTGATCAAGGCCAACAGATCCTGCCCCGCAGAGTGAACCGTGCTGGCAAATTTCACCTGCTCACCGCTTAGATTTTTCTCGCGGTTATCAGCCAGGGTTTTTGAAAGAATCAATAAACTGTTCAACGGAGTTCTCAGCTCATGCGACATGTTTGCAAGAAATTCGGATTTGTATTTGGAAATCAACGACAACTGTTCTGCTTTTTCCTCCAAGGAACGGCTGGCAAGCTCCACTTCCTGATTTTTCACTTCCAGAAGTTTTGCTTTGTCTTCCAGTTCTTTCGCCTGGGCTTCCAGTTCGACATTCGAACGTTTCAGCTCCTGCAAAAGCTCCTCAGTTCTCATACTTGACGAGATCATGTTCAGGATCACACCCACGGAGTCCATCAATTGATCCAGGAAGTTGATATAGTTCTGTGTGAACGGAGTTAAGGAAGCCAACTCGATCACAGCTTTAAGTTCACCTTCGAACAACACCGGCAATACGATAATATTGCGCGGTTTTTCTTCGACGATGCTTGAGCTGATCATGGCATAGTCGCCCTGTGGATTGGTCAGAAGAATTCTTTTCTTCTCGAATGCACATTGACCAACAAGGCCTTCTTTTAATTTATATTTATTGGATACTGAACGACGCTCAGAGAAAGCATAACTTGCAATCAGATTCAAAGAGCTTTCAGCCCCTTCTGCTTCAAGCATGAAGAAGGTCCCCTGACGGGCATCTACCAGCGGTGTCAGCTCTGACATGATGAGCTGGGCCACCGATGCAATACTGCGCTGACCTTGCATCATTCCCGAGAATTTTGCGAGATTCGTTTTCAACCAGTCCTGCTCGTTATTCTTTTGAGTCGTGTCTTTCAGATTGCTGATCATCTGATTGATATTTTCGGACAATGCCGCAACTTCGCCTTCGGCCTCAACCGAGATGGATCGGGTCAAGTCACCCTTCGTTACCGCCGTCGATACTTCGGCGATGGCACGAACCTGTGCGGTTAAGTTTCCCGCGAGCTGATTCACGTTGTCTGTTAAGTCCTTCCAGGTACCAGAGGCACCCGGTACGCTTGCCTGACCGCCCAGCTTTCCTTCGATACCCACCTCGCGGGCAACGGTTGTTACCTGATCCGCGAAAGTTCTTAATGTATCAGTCATTGAATTGATGGTTTCGGCAAGTGCGGCAACTTCCCCTTTGGCTTCCAGAACGAATTTTTGTTCCAAATCCCCATCGGCAACAGCGGTTACGACCTTTACGATACCCCGTACTTGGGTCGTCAGATTCGAGGCCATGAAGTTTACGTTATCTGTTAAGTCTTTCCAGGTTCCGGCAACACCCGGCACGCGCGCCTGAGCTCCCAGTTTACCTTCGATACCCACCTCGCGGGCAACGGTTGTTACCTGATCCGCGAAAGTTCTTAATGTATCAGTCATCGAGTTGATGGTTTCCGCAAGTGCGGCAACTTCCCCTTTGGCTTCAAGGACGAATTTTTGATTCAAATCCCCGTTGGCAACGGCGGTTACGACCTTGACGATACCACGTACCTGTTTCGTCAGGTTCGAGGCCATGAAGTTTACGTTATCCGTTAAGTCTTTCCACGTACCGGACACTCCGCGCACTTCCGCCTGACCTCCCAGTTTCCCTTCCGTACCCACCTCTTTCGCCACACGAGTTACCTCGGCCGCGAATGAGTTTAGCTGATCCACCATCGAGTTGATGGTGTTCTTAACTTCCAGGATTTCCCCACGGGCATCAACGGTGATCTTTTGTGACAAGTCGCCATTGGCAACCGCGGTGGTAACTTTTGCGATGTTACGTACCTGTGCTGTTAGATTTCCGGCAAGACCATTTACGTTATCTGTTAAGTCTTTCCAAGTACCAGAAACCCCTTTTACTTCGGCCTGACCACCTAGCTTACCCTCGGTTCCCACCTCTTTCGCCACACGAGTTACCTCGGCTGCGAATGAGTTCAGCTGATCCACCATGACGTTGATCGTATTTTTTAACTCAAAGATCTCACCCTTGGCATCAACGGTGATTTTTTGTGACAAGTCACCTTTGGCAACCGCGGTGGTTACTTTGGCGATATTACGTACCTGATCCGTTAAGTTTCCAGCAAGGCTGTTTACGTTGTCAGTCAGATCTTTCCATGTACCCGACACACCTTTTACATCGGCCTGACCACCCAGTTTACCTTCAGTACCCACCTCTTTCGCCACACGAGTTACCTCGGCTGCGAATGAGTTCAGCTGATCCACCATGACGTTGATTGTATTTTTTAGTTCGAAGATTTCTCCGCGGGCATCAACCGTGATCTTTTGTGATAAGTCACCTTTGGCAACCGCGGTGGTTACCTTCGCGATATTACGTACCTGCGCGGTCAAATTCCCGGCCAGACCATTTACGTTATCTGTTAAGTCTTTCCATGTTCCAGACACTCCGGATACTTCGGCCTGACCACCCAGCTTACCTTCAGTACCCACCTCTTTCGCCACACGAGTTACCTCGGCCGCGAATGAGTTCAGCTGATCCACCATGACGTTGATTGTATTTTTTAATTCAAAGATCTCGCCTTTGGCATCAACCGTGATCTTTTGTGATAAGTCCCCTTTGGCAACCGCGGTGGTTACTTTGGCGATATTACGTACCTGATCCGTTAAGTTGCCGGCAAGGCTGTTTACGTTGTCCGTTAAGTCCTTCCAAGTACCCGACACACCTTTTACATCGGCCTGTCCACCCAGCTTACCTTCGGTACCCACCTCTTTCGCAACACGAGTTACCTCGGCCGCGAATGAGTTCAGCTGATCCACCATGACGTTGATCGTATTTTTTAGTTCCAGGATCTCACCCTTGGCATCAACCGTGATCTTTTGTGACAAGTCACCATTGGCAACGGCGGTGGTAACTTTTGCGATATTACGTACCTGCGCAGTCAAATTATTCGCAAGACCATTTACGTTATCTGTTAAGTCTTTCCAAGTTCCGGAAACCCCTTTTACGTCGGCCTGACCGCCCAACTTACCTTCGGTACCCACGTCTTTCGCAACACGAGTCACCTCAGCGGCAAAAGAGCGCAGCGTATCCACCATCGTATTAATAGTGTCCTTAAGTTCCAGGATCTCACCCTTGGCATCAACTGTGATTTTTTGTGATAAGTCCCCGTTCGCAACTGCGGTGGTAACTTTTGCGATATTACGTACCTGCGCGGTTAAGTTATTCGCGAGACCATTTACGTTATCCGTCAGATCTTTCCAAGTTCCCGACACACCTTTTACGTCGGCCTGACCGCCCAACTTACCTTCAGTACCCACGTCTTTCGCAACACGGGTCACTTCGGCGGCAAAAGAACGAAGCTGATCCACCATGACGTTGATTGTATTTTTTAACTCGAAGATTTCCCCACGGGCATCAACCGTGATTTTTTGTGACAAGTCCCCGTTTGCAACTGCGGTGGTAACTTTTGCGATATTACGTACCTGCGCGGTTAAGTTATTCGCCAGACCATTTACGTTGTCAGTCAGATCCTTCCAGGTACCCGAGACACCTTTTACGTCCGCCTGACCACCCAGTCGACCTTCCGTACCCACCTCTTTCGCAACGCGAGTCACCTCGGCCGCGAATGATGAAAGCTGATCCACCATGACGTTGATTGTATTTTTTAACTCGAAGATCTCCCCACGGGCATCAACCGTGATCTTTTGTGACAAGTCACCTTTGGCAACGGCCGTGGTTACTTTCGCGATATTACGTACCTGGTCGGTCAAGTTGCCCGCCAGACTGTTCACATTGTCCGTCAGATCTTTCCAAATACCAGATGCTCCTCGAACATCCGCCTGTCCACCAAGCTTACCTTCGGTACCAACCTCTTTCGCAACACGAGTCACCTCGGAAGCAAATGAATTCAGCTGATCCACCATCGAATTCACGGTGGTACCGATACGAAGGAACTCCCCCTTAACCGGGCGTCCATCAATTTCCAAAACCATTTTTGAAGACAAGTCCCCTTTTGCCACCGAGGTGATGACACGAGCAACTTCCTGAGTCGGTTGAACCAGATCACCAATAAGTAAATTCACTGAATCAACACTGATCGACCAGGCTCCCTTCACAGAGCCCATCGATACACGTTCATTCATTTTACCTTCTTGACCAACGGTGGATCGCACACGAACAAATTCGTCGGCCATGCTTTCATTCAGTTCAATGATATCGTTCAGGACTTCACCGATTTCACCAATGATACCTTCCTGATTGAGCGGCATTCTAACGGCAAAATCACCACGTCGGACGGCTTTCACTGTAAAGAGCAGCTGACGCAACTGTTCTTTTGCGATGTTATCAAATCCCAAAGTCTGAGACGTAAACTCCAGATCGCTGTCAAAAGAATCTTTATGTTTTGTTTTTTTAGCTGAGAGGGCTTTTTTTCCCTCTGAAAACGGCTTTAACTTTGTTGAAATATTTTTAGCAGATTTTTCTTTTGCTTCCGGTGCGGAATCGACTTTCGCCACAAAGGCCCCCTCATTGTTCGATTCCCTTAATTAACCTTAGGTAATTTTTTATATGTAACTAAAACTTGTGTATTACACGGACTTAATCGTTTTAACTACAGCTGGTCAATTACAGAACCGTCATTTGAATTAGTGCACGCGAAGAGTTTTTAATTTATTCCCTAGAAATCAAGATGTTAAGAAAACGCAACAACTAAGAAAAACGAAAAAACCGCAACTTTCTTGCTGTTTTTTTTCTGAGATTTTTTGTTTAATTATGGCTTTAACAAAAACAATTCTGAATCTTTGGTTTGCTTGTCATGAACCTTGATTTTAATTTCCTTGTTAAGTGGCATCTCTTCCTTGAACTTGTATCCTTCAGCCACTGATATCAAATCCAGTTGTTGCTCCAGCCCTTTCGCATCTGTTGTTGCTGCTGTCACTGCATAACGAGAAGAACTCAAACCCTTTACTGTTTTTCCCACCAAAGAGACACGAAACGTTTTTGCCTTTGTATCAAAGTCCACGGCAAACAATCGTCCTTTGCGGGGAACAATTGTATTTTCAAAGTATGGTCCTTCTTCTTGGGCCTCCGAAATACCATGGAACAAAAACAACACAGAAAACAAACAGATCACTAAAGCTTTCATACGCATCCCCCACGCTCAATGATTCCCCCAACCTCTGGTTATCACAAGTTCTTTTCATCGATCTGTCCAAACTCTGGTCAGATCCACCTGGGAATTAGAAATAATTATGCGGGGCTGGAAATGGCGGCAAATCACGTTAGAATACACTCTCGCAAAGGAATGTTTTTACTCATGAAGTTGGTCAAACTCCTCACGATACTGTTTGTGCTTTCAAGTGCTGCCTGCACTCAGGTCGGCCATGACTCTTTGCAGACTCGCAATTCGGAACAGATCATTGGCGGCAAACTCGTAAAAAAAGATTCTCCTATTGCAAGATCGACTGTCGGAATTTACGACGTCAATACCTCCATGATTTGCACCGGCGTTCTGCTTGATAATAACATCATCCTGACAGCAGCCCACTGCCTGACACCTAATCTTGATGAAACCTTCGTTGTTTTTGCACGGGACATGGATCCCATTATCGAAGACTATGACTTGCTTCACAAATCGCCTAACACCCGCCGGGCTCTGGCTGCCGTCGTTCACCGTGAATTCAAAGTGCCGGAAGAAATCCGGGGAACAAACAATCCGGCAAACGACATCGCTCTTCTAAAATTCAAAGGATCTGTCCCTAAAGACTACAAAGCGGCGCGTATTCTCCAAAATCCGTCATCTCTTAAGGCAGGCCTATCTACAATTGTCGCAGGCTATGGTGTCGAATCAGACGAAGTCACCGAAATCGACACCACTCAAACCGAGGACCTTCAGGCCCTGATCGATGAAGGTGTTGCTATCTGCTATTTTGATGACGAGGAAAACAAAGAACGCTGCTTCAGCGAAGAGCTTTCCGGTCCCGCTGTTCTAAAATCTACTTCCGTGAAAATTGGCAGTTTCCCAAACCCATTTGAAGTGATTTTGTCGCAGGACAAAACCCACGGTCCTTGCCTGGGTGATTCCGGTGGTCCGGCATTTATCAAGTCCGGCTCTGAATACTTCGTCTGGGGTATCACCAGTCGCGGCGACATTGGCTGCTCCACTCGCACCTTCTACACCAGCATCCAGGCCTACAAAACATGGATCGTAGAGAACAGCGCTCGCCTGACTCCAATAAAATAACTCACCCCGCTCCAGCAGTTTCCATCACTGCAGAAATAAAAATCCACCTAAGTCGGGATCTCATGCAGATTGTTTGCTGACTGATAGAGGATGTTTTTATCATGGGATATGAAAAATAAATTTCTGCTTCCACTTATCGTTTCCCTTTCTATGATCTCTACACAAAGCTTCGCGGCCTTCACACCTTTATCGGTGGCGATCGTGCCGCCGATTCAGTTTCCTCCTGAGGATTTTTCCATCACAGGTTTGCGCCTAAGCGCACTATGGGGACAGCACCGCGATGTCTATGGTGTGGATCTGGGCTTGTTGGGAAATATCACAGATCAGGATTTTGTGGGTATTGGTGTCTCTGGGGTTTTCAATGCCACTTACGGCAACACTCGCATCATCGGCTTGCAGCTGGCCGGCATGGGCAACTACAACAAACAAAAAACCTCGGTCGTGGGTCTGCAAGCAGCTTTGATGACCAACTACAACGTGGCTGAAAGCAGCGTCTACGGTGTTCAGCTTTCCTTGGCTAACATCAGCGCCTTCACAGCTATATATGGCTTGCAATTGGGACTTTATAATCGCGCCAAGTCTGTCTATGGCTTTCAAATTGGCTTGATCAATGTAACCGACAATCTTCACGGTCTTCAGATCGGCCTGGTCAATATGAACAACACCGGTCCCTTTAAGATCTCTCCGATTTTAAATGTGGGCTTCTAGTCTGAAAATAGATCATCGACACCAATAAAATCCCGGTGGTAAACGCCGGGATTAAAAATCCTGAAAATCCAACCACAGGGAATAAAAAACCACCAACAACGGATCCCAGGACGAACATGGCGATAATCCCCACGCGCATGAAGGTCGCCTTGTGTTCACTCTCAAGCAGCTCACCGTGCTCTTTACTAAGGTTTTGCTTATTTAACAGTCGCACCAACCCAATCCCCAAGTCCGTCGTAATACCGGTCAGATGAGTGGTTCGCACAACGGATCTTGAAACACTGGTGATAGTTCCATTCTGAATGCCGCAAGTAAAACACAACAGGATCAACAACAAATATCCTTTTCGTGACTCCTCAAGAAAAGCCCCAAAAGGACCAAACCATCCAAGCCAGCCGCCCAAAGTCGTCAGCAAAATCAGAATCAGCATCACTGCATAGGCAATATAGTATTTGGGTTTCTTGTGAAGCTTTAAGCGCAGATCCACCAGATAACCGCTTACCATCGCACCAAACAAAAAGAACAATGGCACGATCAGCATACCTAAAGCCTGACTTCGGTTCTTCTGACTGAACTCATGACCAAAGAAAGTCGCAAACCCCGTCACATGAGAAACAAATCGATGGCAGGCCATAAAGCCACCCATATTCAAAACACCCGCCTGAAATGCCATAAGCATCCAGATAGTGATATTACTGCGAGTATAGTGAGAAATGGATTCGTTACCGTAAAGCATAGTTTCCGCTGGTGATTGGAATAAAAAAAGGGCTTCGTTTCCGAAGCCCTTTTAGGATTTACATAAACATTCCGCGAAGTTTGCGGATATCCGTCAACAAACCCTCGACCATTTCGTTCACATTGTCGAGTTTGTGATAGACCTGACTCATGTCTTTTTCTTTGCGCACATGAGCTTTAAGTTCCTTCATCGCATTTCTTGCACCTTCAATCGAAAAACGATCACGATGCAGAAGTTTACGAATCAAGAGCGCATTCTCAACATCTTTGCGCGTATACATGCGCTGATTGTTGGAAGCTTTTTTCGGCTTAAGAACATCAAACTCCGTTTCCCAGTAACGAAGAACGTATTGTTTGATACCCAAAATCTCAGCCACATCGCCGATCTTAAAAGCCATCTTATTCGGGATCGCCTTGATCTCATCCATCAACTTTTCATCACACAGCATGGCTGGGATGGAAATCTGCGGCATCTGAGAAGCCTCTGGGTTTGCACCTTGAGTTTCAGCCTCCACGAATTCCAGATGCTGATCACCCAGTGAAAGCTCAGAGCTCTCAAAGCTCATTTGCCCATCATTGGCAAATTGATCAACGATCGGAGTCATCGGATACTCAGTACGCTCACTTGTAGCTGCCGTGGTATCCGCTTCAGGACTATTCATCGTCGCCGTAGTCATCATCGTCATCGTCATCATCCTTGAGATGTTCGTACTCTTCACCGTTCAACATTGCCTTCAACACTTGTGAAGGACGGAATGTCAGAACACGACGAGCAGAGATTTTGATTTGTTCGCCCGTTTGCGGATTGCGCCCGATGCGCTCGTTTTTTCCACGCACGACAAAATTTCCAAATCCAGAAATCTTAACTTTATCGCCATTTTGCAGAACGTGCTTCAAGGTATCAAAGCACAGTTCAACCAGTTCAGAAGCTTCCTTTTTGGAGAAGCCGATCTTCTGGTAGACGTTTTCGACGATATCGGCCTTCGTCACAGTTGATTTACCCAAGTTTTGGCCAGCCATTGTGATCCTTCACTTTGTTTTAATATCTTACTTTAACTTCAAACGTTGCTTCAGCTTACGTCCCTACCGGGACTTCAGCACTGCCTGCTCCCGCAGAGCTTCAGCTTACGTCCCTGCCGGGACCTCAGCACTGCCTGCTTTCGCAGACTAAAGCGTAACAAGCATCTGAAAACAATCAACAATTTATCTCACGGAAAGGTCAAAATTCTTCTTCAAAGACTCTAGAACCTTCGATGTCACTCCGGAGATCTGCTCTTCTTGCAGTGTGCCATTTTTATCCTGAAGCCACAAACGGATCGCCACGGACTTCTTGCCCGCCTCCATTTTGTCGCCTTCATACAGGTCAAACACATCCACATTCACAAGAAGTGCACCCGCAGCTTTACGGATATCTTTTAGAACATCGCCCACCTTCAGCGCTTTTGGCATCACGAAGGCAAAGTCACGCTCCACCACCTGGAACTTGGAAACGCTTTGAATACGGAATGGACGAGGCTGACCTTTGTACAATTGATCCAGATCAAACTCACCGATCGCCGCAGGCACACGGATTTTTGCGTCATCCAAAATAACCGGATGAACAGTTCCGATAAAGCCCACCTTCTTACCTTCCACCAACAACTGGGCAAATTGCCCTTGGTGCATGAATGCTGGAACCTCTGCTTTGTTGGCAGGAGTCACCCAAGTGTAAGAAGAAATATTCAAAGACTTCAAAAGAGTTTCCACTGTCGCTTTCAACTCAAACACGATTGGATAATCCAAAGACTTATTCCAAAGGTTTTCATTGCGTCCCCATAAAGCAAAACCCAAACGCGGATTTTCTCCGTAAGAACCATCATCACCCGTATAGAATGTGCTGCCGATCTCAAACAATCGACCCATCATATTGCCGTAGTGGAAGTTCGTGGAAAGATTCTTGAACAAGCCGAAGCTTAAAGAAGATCTCATTACATCCATTTCCTCGTTCAGAGGATTCATGATGCGGATTTCTTTTGCCGTCGCGTTCAAGCCCGCTGCTTTCAAAGCGGAAACATCACCAAGGAATGGTTTCTCGCCTTTGGAGCCCACAAATGCAAAGTTGAATGCCTGCTGGAAACCATCCGCACGCACCAGCTCGCTCACTGATTTATTCAGCAGGAAGCCTTTATCGTGATGAGCTGGAGGATTTGTGAATACCGGCAACGCTTCAGGAATATGATCATAACCATTCAGGCGCGCATATTCCTCAACCAGATCCATGTCCTGCTCAAGGTCAAAACGGAATGTTGGAGGCAACACCTTGAAAGTCTCGCCATTTTTTTCAACACCGCAGCCCAGGCGTTTCATGTAATCCACGAATTGAGATTCAATCGCCTCATAGCCCAGGCGATCAGAAACAGTTTTCACAGTGATCGTGATTGGATTTTTCTTAACTGGATTTGGATAGAAGTCATGGTGATCAGCAAATGCTTCGCCACCGGCGACTTCCAAAATCAATGCAGTCGCACGATTCAAACCGCGCAAAGCCCCATCTGGATCCACTCCGCGAGAGAAGCGGTAAGCGGAATCAGAATCCACACCGTGCGTGCGTGAAGTTTTACGCGCACTCATTGGCACGAAGTAAGCGGACTCCAGGAAGATTTCTGTGGTTGCATCCGTCACACCGGAATTTTTACCACCGATAACACCCGCCAAACACATTGGATGAGAAGCATCGCGAATCGTCAGCTCTTCACCGGTCAATGTCTTTTCAGAACCATCCAAAGTGATGAACTTTTCACCCGCTGTGGCGCGATCCACGACGACTTTTCCGCCACCGATGAATTTCGCATCAAAAGCATGCAATGGTTGACCCAATTCCATCATCACAAAATTCGTCACGTCGACGATGTTGTTGATGGAGTTCATGCCCACAGATTCCAGACGGTGTTTCAACCATTCCGGAGACGGACCAACTTTTACACCTTTGATCACGCGAGCTGTATAGCGCGGGCAAAGATCAAAAGCTTTCACTTCCAAGGCGATTTCTTTTTTGGAGGAATTTGAACCCAGTTTTGGTTCTGCTTTAGGAGTTTTCAATTCTTTTGAAAGCAAGCACGCCACCTCGCGTGCAAGACCGAAATGACTTAGGCAGTCCGCGCGATTCGGAGTCACTTTCAATTCGAAAGTGATATCGTCATAACCACCGTACTCTGCATAAGATTTACCGATCGGCGCATCCACTGGCAAAATTTCGATGCCGTCAGATTCCTTTGCCAGGCCCAGCTCTTTCAAAGAACAAAGCATACCAGCAGAGTCCACACCACGTACCGCAGATTTTTTAATTGCGAAATTGCCCGGCAAAACTGCCCCTGGCAAGGCCACGATCACGCGGTCACCCGCTTTGTGATTTTGCGCCCCGCAAACGATTTGGTGTACCACATCGCCCGTCGAAACACGGCACAAGGAAAGTTTATCCGCATTGGGATGTTTGTCTTTTTCAAGGATGTGACCAATCACCACGTGATTGAAGTCTTTGGCAAGATTCGTGATCTCCTCGACTTCCAGTCCCGCGCGAGTCAAAGTTTCTGCAAGTTCTTCCGGCTTGGTAAAGAACTCTTTCACATCCACATATTCTTGGAGCCATTTTAGACTGATTTTCATTTTACAAACTGCCTTAAGAAACGAACGTCATTTTCAGGGAACAAACGGATGTCTTCGATGCCGTACTTGATGATGGCCATACGCTCAACACCAAATCCGAATGCGAAACCTTGATATTTTGGATATTCAATTTTCGCCATTTGGAAGACTTTTGGATTTACCAATCCACAACCACCGATCTCGATCCATCCAGTTTGCTTACAAAGACTGCAGCCTTTGCCTTTACAAATCGGGCAAGAGCAATCCACTTCCGCAGAAGGCTCTGTGAATGGGAAAAAGCTTGGACGGAAACGAGTTTTCAAACCTGGACCGAAATATTCACGAACGAAGAAACTGATCGTGCCTTTAAGGTCTGCCATGGAAACTTTCTCGTCCACACACAAAGCTTCAATTTGATGGAAGTTCGGCAAATGCGAAATATCGCTATCACAACGGAACACCGGACCGGTACCAATCACGCGCAGTGGAAGTTTTTCCTCTTCCATCGTGTGGATTTGAATCGGACTCGTGTGAGTTCTCAAGACGTGAGTTTTATCGATGAAGAATGTATCCTGCATGTCACGCGCCGGGTGATCAGCTGGAATATTCAAAGCTTCAAAGTTGTAGTAATCTTTTTCGATCACAGGTCCCGTGCGTACGGAGTATCCCAAACGCGACATGATGGTGAAGATCTCCTCGATCACCATGTTCACCGGATGCTGCGAGCCCTTGGCACGCGAAGCACTTGGCAACGTCAGATCCAACTCTTCAGAAGACATCTTGGCATTGATCTCAGATTTCTTAAGAGCCTCTTCCGCTTCTGTGTAAGCCGCTTCAAGAACTGCCTTCACTTCATTGACCTTCTTACCAAACAGAGGTTTTTCCTCTTTCGGCAAGGAAGCCATTTCTTTCATGATTTCTGTAAGAGAACCACTTTTCCCAAGGTATTGAACCTTGAGATCGTAAAGTTCCTTGGAACCAGGAGCCGCTTTGAAGGCCGCCAGTGCCGCTTCTTTGATGGAATCGAGTTTGGACGTTGTCATAGAAGTCAGTTATCCCGCCAAAAGCCCCTATTTTCAAGGATTTGGCCGACATAGCCCATGGCGGCAAGGACAACATGCTTTTGAATTAAGCAAAAGCGGCCACTTTCCCGCGCCAGAGTCCTGTCTCAAGATGATATTGTCCCTCGAAAAATCAACATTTGTTCCGTGAGAAACAGGTCCAGAACCGTTCAGCCGCCCCCCGTCGGCGCCGATATATTCCCTATGGGAGTCGTTATGAAATACTTGCTTTTAGCTCTGGCAATCCTGACATATTCACACCAAAGCTTTGCTCAGCTGGATTCGGATATCGAAGCCGAAATGTCCATGGGCATGTCTGAGGAAGCGAAAATCGATGCCCAGGAGCAACGAAAGTTCCTGGAGCGTGAAAAGGTTCGCCGCGAACAAATGCGCCAACAGGCCGTAAAAACAACCAGCGAGGCGAAGAACCTTGAAGCACAGGCTGCCCGTGAAGCTCAACAGACTCGCGTGGAAAAAGAACGCCTGACGGTTCAGGTGAAAGAATATCAACGCCAGATCAAAATGAACGAAGAGCGCAAACTCAAGGCGCAAAAAGAAATTCAGTATCAAAAAGACGAGGCGGCTCGCTATAAAAAGTTCGCCCAGGAATACAAAGACAAGCGCGATGTCACCAACAAGGAAATCGAACGCCTGAATGAAGACGGTCGTAATATCGCGAAATGGACGGCTGAGGCGAAAGCTGAAGCGGCCAGAAGCCAGCGCGATGCTGCCTATGCAGCTGCCAAGGCCAAGCAACAAGAGGCCTATAACGAAAGAGCCCGCCAGGACGGTAACCGCGTCTACCGCGGCATCAGTTCCGAGCGATAATTGAATCTGATCAGTGTCTAAAATCCCGACGAATCCCCCGGGTCCCGGGGGCTTTTTACAGGGCCCCTTTCCACAGACTCCGCTTTTCCGCTCGAAATAAGCTAAACCCTTCTATCTTAAGACAAAAACGGCTATAACAGCCGTTCCATGGCACATAAGAACAAATCGAACTACAGTCCCTATAAAGCCCGTCAAGAAGCCCGTGCGCAAGCAATGGGTGCCAAGTTCGCCAGCGCCCCGCCGGCTGAACAAAAGGGACGCCATAAAAAACCTGAATCCATTTTCGAGTTGAACGAAGCCAACGATCGTCTGGCTGATATTTTTCGTAATCATGATTTCAACCTGGTGAACCACAGCCAGCGTCAGCAATTGGCCCACTTCTATCGCCTGTTGATGTTGAATCAGGAAAAAGAAAACTTCACGCGCCTGTTGAAGCTGAAAGACATCGCCATCAAGCACTTCATCGATTCCATCATCATCATGAAGCACACGAAACTTCAGTTCCCGCTTTTGGACGTCGGTACAGGGCCAGGCTTCCCGGGCATCCCTTTGAAAATCATGTACCCGGACGAACAGATTCTTCTGGGCGAGGGCGTGCAACGTCGCGTGGAATTTTTAAAACACGTGCGCACTGAAATGAAACTTCCGAAGCTGGACATCCTGGGCCGCAATATCAACAAACACTGCGTGTACCCGGTCAATGGCGCCATCACACGCGCGGTGGAGGATATCGGAAATACTCTTGGAAATGTCATCAACTGCCTGAACATCGGCGGCCGTGTGTATTTCATGAAAGGTCCCGGCGTGGATCCGGAAATCAAAATGGCCAAAGAGAACTGGTCCGAGTATTTCAAATTGGTCGAGGACACGGCCTACTCCCTGCCCCACACACCTCATGACCGCCGCATGGTGGTCTATGAGAAAATCAAACACATGCCTTTACCGGATGAAGATGAAGGCGAAGAGATGTTGTTTGAGGAGCTGACAAACGAAGAGAAAAGACGCTGGGCGGTTTACAAATGATCGAAATCTCCTCTAAAACGAATGACCACTTTCGCCGCTGGATGGATCTTTCGTCCTCCCGGGGTATTAAAAAGCACGGTGAATTTATTCTGATGGGCGAAAAGCTTATTCAGGAGTTTTTGCAGAATCCAAATTTTAAAATCAAAGCGGAGATCTTGCACGAAGACTTGAAATCCGTAACGTTAACTCATGCGGTTTCAAAAACTCAGCGCATTCCGGTTTTTAAATTGCCGAAAGCCCTTTTCAACGAAGTCGACGTTGTGGGCACGCACTACAACCTTTTGGTTTTGGAACCAAAATCAATCGAGTCACTGAACGCAGCTGCCAAACCCGAAGGACTGGAAGTGATTGCTCCCCTGGGGGATCCATCCAACTTGGGCGCCTTGGTTCGCTCTGCTGTTGCCTTTAAAGCAAATAAAATTATTCTGACCGAGGAAAGCAGCTCACCTTACCATCCGAAAGCCATCAAGGCCTCGGCGGGTGCATTGCTAAAAATTCCGCTGTATAAAACCGGAAAATTTTTGGAGTTCGTTCAGACGAACAACGAGATATACGCTTTGGATATGAAGGGCGAAAACGTAGCCAAATTCAACTGGCCCAAAAACCTTCGCCTGGTTATCGGCGAAGAAGGCCCCGGCTTTAGCGGCGTCAAGGGCCTGAACCGCCTGTCTGTGCCGACAGACGGTGTTGAATCTCTGAATGCGACTGTTGCCGCATCCATTGCTTTATTCAGCTACGCTCAAAAACATTCTTAATACTAGTTCTGTGTGGGCTGTCTTGGTACCACACAAACTACACCACAACGATAGAAGCCTTTTTTCCAGCCGCCCCAGCAGTGTTTGTGCATGCGTTTGTAAGGCTTGTAGCAAGTCTTACCATCTGCAGGCACACACGTGTTGCCTTCATAAGCTTCGCCCGGTTTTTGATTTTCACAAATCTTGGCAGGACGATGCAAAGCCACTGTGCCCTCTTCGTTCATGGCGAAAAGACCGGAAACTGTCTCTTCAGCAAAAAGATTTCTTCCACCATGGCCTTTATTGCCACGGCCGTAGTCACATTTATAGTCACCATGTGGCGCCCATTTGCAATTTGCACGGGCATTACAAGCATAACCGCAGTGATAAATGCCCTTCTTCCAACCACCCCAGCAGTATTTGCGTGAGTTTACATATCCATCTGGACAAGTTTTTCCTGCTGGATCACAGGCACGTTGTAGCTCCATTTCGTCTGCAGCCGCTGGCTGTGGCACATCAGAACATTTTGCTGCCAAAGGATTCAAAACAACGGACCCATCAGCCGTCATTTGAAGTGTTCCTTGATATGCTTGAGCAGAACCGAAACCCAGTACGCTCAACAAAAGCAGTGTAGATAGAAATCTCATAGTAGTAATTCTCCCTTTAATAAAGTTCCGCAATCAGACCAAGAATTGAAACCCTTGTCACTTTTGAAAAGCGTAATTTTTAACAAGAGCGTTCCGGAATAAAAAAAGGCCCCCGAACGGGAGCCTTTGAAAATCAGAAATTTGATTTAGCAACTAGTCGTGGAAAGGGCCGCCGAAGCCGCCGTTGCCATCGTCATGTGCGTTGCGTGATTTTTCACAAACATAACCACAACGGTGGATACCTTTTTTCCAACCACCCCAGCAGTATTTATGCATGCGTTTGTAACCAGAGCCGCAGTTTACACCGTCAGCTGGACGACAAACAACCCATTGTTCCATGTCACCTGCAGTAGGACCTTGATCTTCGCAGATAACTTTTGCAGTTTTGAATTCAACTGCGCCATCTTGTTGAAGGTTCAAGATACCAGAGATTTCACCAGCAAATGCTTGTGGACCCGGAGCTGCACCAGCTCTTGGACGGCTGCATTTCCAGTCGCCACTGTGATTCCAACCGCATTGCTCTTGTGGCTTACAAGAGATACCGCACTTCTGGAAACCTTTTTTCCAACCGCCCCAGCAAAGCTTCGCGAATTGGTCGTAACCCGTTGGGCAAGAGTTGCCTGCTGGCTTACAATAGTTACCGTTTGCTACCGGTGTAGCAGGGCAAACGCCACCTTTTAGAGGTTGGATTTGTGCGCCTTCAAGTGTTGGAACAAGGGCACCTTCGAATGCCATTGCAGTAGAGCCAACAAAGCCCAAAGACAAAAGAATCATCAAAAACTTTTTCATTTTGTACTCCTGTTTAGTATTTAATTGTCCAAAGATTATGGGCGCAATCTAATGAAGACCACTTAACTAAGCAAGCGTTGTCGACTATCAAATTGCTATCGACGCGGGAGACAATCGTATAGAATAACAAAATCATGACAATTCATTCAGAAATTTCAAAATTGCAAAGCAAACCGAGAGCGAAAGTTCTTCAAAGATTCTTTAAAACCGGCCATGGTGAGTACGCCGAAGGCGACGTGTTTTTAGGGCTAACTGTCGGTCAAAGCCGCGCTATCGCTAAGCAATTCAAGGAATTGCCTCTCTCAGAACTAACTCATCTTCTATCGTCACCCATTCACGAAGAGCGACTTATTTCCTTAATAATTCTGACACAGCGTTATCGCAAGGCAGATGAGAAAGAGCAGAAAAAGATCTTCACCTTTTTGATTAAAAATCGAAAAGGAATCAACAACTGGGATCTTGTGGACACTATTGCTCCGGCGGTTTTTGGCCCTCACCTCTTCGACAAGGACCGCGTGATCCTTTATAAATATGCAAAGTCAAAAAATGTTTGGGAGAGAAGGATTGCGATCATCTCGACTTTCTATTTTTTGCGCCAACACGACTATCTGGACACATTGAAAATCGCAGAGCTGCTTCTGCAAGACGAACACGATCTTATTCACAAAGCCGTGGGCTGGATGTTGCGCGAAGTGGGCAAACGCGATGTAAAGACCGAAAAGAAATTCCTAAACAAACACGCGGCAGTCATGCCACGGACCATGCTTCGCTACGCCATTGAAAAATTCCCCGAGAAGGAACGCCTGCGCTATATGAAAATGAAGAAGGCCTAAACGCACAATCCCTCACATCCGCGAAAACCGCACCCACAGCGGATTCCCCGACTATCGTACAAATTTTTGACTCTTCTCAAAGACATTCCTTCTAAGCCTTAGACAGTTTTAAAAACAGTAAAGGTTTTCCGGGCCATGACCGATCATCTTGACATGGCAAGATTCATTATAAAAAACCTGCTTTTTATTTTGATCTCGGGATTTCTGGTTACTGCTTGCGGAAACAATTCCTCACTCAGCTCCAGTCAACTTTCCAGCACAACCGGCGACGACTCAGCAGCCGGAATTGAGACCCCTGATCCAACACCAACCCCTACACCGTCGGTAGAACCGACACCGTCACCAACACCTGGTGCTTTGGCTGTCGCCCCAATTTGGGAAGCTGCAAAAACTGATGGCAAACTATGGACCACGCACGTGATGACTCAACTTGAGGTTTTAGGAGAAGACCTTCTTGATGTGATTCCGGCTGACGGCACCACTTTCTGTCCGAAATACAACAGTCTGACTCGCGAACAACGTAAGAACTTCTGGGTCTACCTGATATCACAGATGACAAAGTATGAATCAAATTTCACACCTACGATGAACTACACGGAAAACTTCGATGACAGTTCCGGCAACAACGTGATCAGCGCTGGCCTTCTGCAGCTCTCAGTTGAAAGTGGCAACGCCTACGGGTGTGGCCTTAAAAAGACAACCGACCTGCATAATCCATATACGAACTTAAGCTGTGGTATCCGCATCTTAAATCGTTGGATGGGAAAAGATGCCCGTATCGCGGGACAGGTCAGCGGAAGCTGGAGAGGTGGCGCCCGCTACTGGGCCGTTCTGCGATCATCGAACTCGCCTTACGCAAAAATCGTGGCGGCGACCAAAGCGATTTCAATCTGTAAATAACCATTCCCTGGCAGCTCATTCCCCTGAATTGCCTCCCTTAAAACAAAACCCCATCTTTTTAGATGGGGTTTTACTTTTTAAACTTAGCAAGGAATCAGATTTTTCAAAGTTTCCGCAGAGGGTGGTTTTTCCCAAAGGGATATCACATACCCACCACCGCCTGAACCCGTGGGTTTCACGGCAATGGCTCCTTGCTCGCGCAACCAGGCAATGTGACTTGCCGGAGCCCCTTCATTCAGGCCCCATTTATCGAAGCACTCAGCACCCATATTCAGGGCCTGCACCAGAGTCTGCAGACCTTCTGATTCTGAATCCATCAACAACGCCTTCTGCGCTGTCTCGACGGCCTTGGCCATGTTCAGGTCAATTTGCTGGCCCACGGGAGGCTGCTTAGCCAATAGATCCTTCACTTTATTAACAGCATCTGCGGTAACGCCACGTTTGCCGGAATAAGAGATATACCAGCGCGGCTTCCATTTCGGAGTGATTTCAGTACGCTCGCCATTGCGAACAAAGCGCAATCCTTGTCCACTTAAAGCCACGGAAATATCAATACCACTGCTTTCGCCATGGAATAGATCTTCAAGACTGCGCGCAAACTCAAAATACTCAGATTCCTGAACGTAACCCAGGTGTCCCAGCCACCGAGTCAGCGCCACACAAAGAGCGGCGGAAGCACCCATCCCGGCACCCACAGGTAACGATGAATCCACATGCAAGGTTCCAGTGAAAACCGGACGAGGAATATTTTTTAGCTGAAAGGCTCTTTCCAAAACACCCCAGAAAAGAAGCTGCATTTCCTGGCCGTGATCACCTTTAAGATCCAGAACCAGGGCATGCTCGCCAGGAGTGTATTTTAGTTCCAAAGTGCGTGATGGAATTGGAAACACCAATGAAGGATATCCGCGAATCACGGAATGATCCCCCATCAGAATCCATTTACCAAAAGCCGTGCACTGAAAACTAGTGGACATCAGGCTTTACTCCCTCGAAGGCTAAAACTTTGAATTTCTCGCCGAAATGCTGGCGGTATTCAGAAAAACGTTTTATCTGATCATGACGGAACAACATATGCACATTGGCACCGGCATCCATGGTCACCAACGGACCATCCTGCCAACGATTCCACAACTTCTCGCACTCGGCCAGAACTTCTTTGGAAGCTTCTGTCATGTAACTAAATGCCGGAGTGCTGGTTTCAAACAAGCGATGCATATCAATGAATTCATCCCAAACAATCTGGCGAGCCATATCCCAATCGCCGTTTTGCAGTGCCATGGAAAGATCACGCAGACGGATTTCAGCACGCTCCACACGACCTTCAAAGCGAGGACTGGTGGTAACAAGCTTATGGGCCTCTGATGACGATACTTCCTTCTTGGACGCTTCAACCACCACACAGATGTGGTGCATGTCTGCCAAGGGCAGATTCATCGGTTGCGCGTACTCTTGCTGCCACAAAGCCCACGGCGTATACAATGAGCGGCAAGAAGAGCCGGACCCCTGACGGGAAAGTTCAGACAAAAACTTCTTATCTGCACCCCAAGGTTGTGGATTTATTTTTTGAAACATCTCGGCTGCTGCCAACGTCAAAGCCGCAAAGCTTGACGCGGAACTAGCCAGACCGCAATCAGAGGGAAAGTTATTAGCGGATTCAACCAGGAAGTTTTTTGTAACTCCCCACTTGTCCTTCAAGTTTGCCAGATGTTTCAAAAATCTTTGCTGACCTTTTTCAGACAGATCGATTTTTTCAAGATCCTCGCGCACCAGCGGTTTCCAACGGTCGACACCACCGTCAATTTCGGTCAAACGCACGAAGGTGCGCAGATTTTCCAAAGTATAGGACAAAGATGCATTGGTCGGTTTATTACCCGTTCCTTCAATCTTTCCCATGTACTTGATCAACGCAATGTTTGACGGAGCAGAAACCAAAACCTGATTCATAGACTAACTTTCCTTCTCACTGATATGAAGACCTGCTGAAACTGTGCGGTTGGAGGCAATCACATTCACCTTCACTTCCTGGCAATGTCTTTCAATCACTTCGGACTGATTCTTATCGGTCACTACAAACATCACATCGGCGCCCAAAGCGCCACAGCCCTTCGCCGCTTTCACTCCCGGTAGTGCACGCAGCCCTTCCAAAAGTTTCAACGTGGGCTCACAAGTAAAATTCAAATCTTTCAATGCCTGGGCATAAGCCTTCACACCACTGATCAACTCTGCCGAGTTCACAGCAGCGAAAGATTCATGCACCTGATAAGCGGCTTTCTCTAAAGCCGACGAATCGAACTCTTTTAAAGTCTTCAGATGTTCGTGGGTCGCCACTTTATTGCCCGTGTGGATCAGATAAAAATCCAGATCCTCAAAAGGCCAGTTTGTGACTGACAATAAACCTTTGCGCTTTTCAAAGAATGTCAGGTTGCCCTTCATCTGCGCGATCAGGTCAGTGCCACTTGGCGGAGCCCCTTCGCCATTCCAGGCATACTTCAAATACACAGACAGAAGATGCTTGAAATCAAACTGAGCTTCCATCCCGATTTGATGGGATTCACGGTGCATCCAAAAAGCATAAGCCCCCAGGAATTGCGCCGTCGAGGCACCAAAGCCACCGACTTTATAGGGATCTTCAAATTTCAAATTAATGTTTTTAAAGTACTGCGCATGATCGAGTACAAATTTTCCAGCCGGAGATTCAGGGTGAATACTTCCCAAGCCCGGCGTGCTTTGATTTTCATCGGCCTTGACTGCCGTGACCACAAAGCAAGGCTTCGACAGCACGAACAAGGCCGGTCCGCCGTGGAGGGCCAGATATTCGCCCACCAAAAAAGTCTTACCAGGAATCGTGCACGTCAAAGCCAAGTTGAACTCCTCTTAGTGAGGACGCTGAGTCGAGCTGGAAGCCTGACCCGCACGAAGCTCTTTTAGAACTTCAATCGCATTGCTAAGGGAAATACGCTTACGAATAGTCAAAATCTCTTCCAGCTTCTTTTGTACCGCCGGGATCTCACGCTCTTCAGCGCCCGCTCCCAGTGCCAGGTTTTTAGTATGAAGCTTCATGTGGCCTTCGATAATACCGACAGTCGTCAGAGCTTTCAGAGCCCCCAGGTTTTGAACCAATCCCACTGCCGCAATCACGCGCGAAAGCTCGTTTGCGGATTGAGTGCCCAACATTTTCATACACATCATCGCCGTTGGATGCAGAGTGGTCACACCACCCACAGTTCCAACCACTAATGGTGCTTCAAACACACCGGTCAGGCCGCCGTTTTCACGGTACCATTTGGTGATGGAGCGATACTGACCATCACGGCAAGCGTAAGCATGAATGCCCGCTTCCACCGCACGCCAATCGTTTCCTGTCGCCACCAAAACCGGATCGATACCATTCAGCACACCTTTGTTGTTGGTGGCAGCACGGTATGGGTCCATTTGTGCGAACAAAGAAGCTTCTTCGATTTTTTCGGCCAAAGCCGGATCAATGTCATTAATACGAACCACAGCGCGAGTGACTTTTGTATCCACTAGATTGGACAGGATACACATCGTCACTTTTTCGCCTGTGAATTGTTCGATCGGCTCTTTCAGGTATTCACACACCTGATTCATGATGTTCGCGCCCATGGCATCGCAAGGATCCATCAAAACGTGAACCACAGCCATGTCAGTGCCATCACCACGAGGTACACGGCGCACTTGAATATCACGAACACCACCACCGCGACGAACCAGGCCAAAAGCCACTTCGCGGTTGGAGATTTCGATCATGTAGTTTTTTTGAGCCAGAAGTTGTTTTTCAAAAACCGCAAAGTCTTTCACTTTGGCGATTTGAATTTGACCGATGATTTCACTGCCCACCACTTCAGTTGTGATAGAGCCGGATTCACGGATCCATTTTGCAGATTTACAAACAGCTGCCACGATGGAAGTTTCTTCCACCGCCATTGGAATAGCGAAGTCTTTGCCATCGATACGGAAATTAGTGGCAACGCCCAAAGGCATTTGAAAATAACCGATAACATTTTCGATGAACTTTTCACCCAAAGTCGTGTCACGCAGACCACCCTTTGCCAGGTAATCGACGTCCGCTTGTTGCAAAGCACCCACCTCAACCAAAGAATCCAAACGTTCCTGGCGAGTCAGTTTTGAGAAACCTTTAAAGATCTCTTGCAGTTGTTTTTTCATCGAACCACCTTCTTATCTGCCAGCTCAGCCAAGTTTCCGCTGCCTGTGCAGAATAGTGCGATTTTAAGTTCAGTTTCCAAACGATTCAGTAAGTTCTCCAGAGCATCGTCGCCTTGCAAAGCCGCTTCTAAAAACGGTTTTGCAATTCCGACCTTTTTCGCTCCTAAGGCACATAGTTTAGCCACATCAAGGCCCGTACGCACGCCGCCCGATGCCCAAACTTCATAAGTGACGCCAGCCGCCTTAGCATTGCGTAAAGACTCTACCGTGCTGATGCCCCAGTTCGCGAAAGTTTGCGCCACTTGGTAAAGCATCGTGGTCTCTTCAGAGCGATAACCTTCAACACGTCCCCAGTGAGTTCCGCCCTTACCAGCCACGTCGACCGCGGCAATGCCGGTGCCTTCAAGGCGCTTCAGCGTACTCACAGAAAACCCACAGCCAACTTCCTTCACTATCACCGGAACTTCTGCGAATTTCACGAGGTTTTCAATAGCTTGTAAGGAGTTCTTAAACTCTGTGGTGCCTTCGGGCTGCAAAGCTTCTTGCAGAGGGTTAACATGGACAAACAAAGCCACCGCTTCGGTCGCATTCACCAAGCGGCGAATGTCATCCAACGGGGTTTTGATCAATTGAGCAATACCAATATTTCCCAGGAGGCGGGCTTTGGGTGCAGCTTTACGCACCAGAGTCCACTCCTCGGCAGCATTGGTATCATTCAATTCACGACGTTGAGAGCCCACACCCATCAAAATCTGACGGCGATCGCTTAAACGAGCCAGGGCCTGATTGATTTCACGACCGTGCTCATGACCCGCGGTCATGGAAGAAATAAAAATGGGAGAAGAAAGAGAGAAAGACTGTTTGGAAAAAGAAAAAGAGGTCGAAATATCGACCTCTTTAAAATTCAAGTCAGGCAAAGCCTCATGAACTAATTCGATCGAATCCAATCCCGTTTGCCCTTCAGTCTGAGACCTTGGGTCCAGCGCGATCCTGATATGGTCGCGCTTTCGATTTTCAAACTGCGTATTGGATTCGCTCATTGCCGTTGCTCCTTATGAGCTTCGACTTATTTCAAAGCGTGTTTGCAAAGTGCTGCGAAACCCGCTGCATCAGTGATAGCCAAGTTAGCCATAACTTTACGGTCTACTTGGATGCCAGCTTTAATCAAGCCACCGATCAAACGAGAGTACGTAGTACCATTCAAACGAGCAGCTGCATTGATACGTTGATTCCACAAAGTGCGGAAGTTACGTTTTTTAGCTTTACGATCGCGGTAAGCGAAAGCCATACCACGGTCATTTTTCTCTACCGCGTGGATGTACGCGCGAGAACCAGCGCTGTAGTAACCTTTTGCTCTTTTAAGAACTTTTTTGTGACGAGCACGATTTGTTTTACCAGATTTTACACGAGCCATTTTGAACCTCTGTTTAGATCTCTACTGCCAATTTGTACGGCTTAAGAGAGAAAATTTATTTATTAACTTAAAAACCTTAGAATACTAGGCAGCGACGTGCTTGAAGCATGTTCGCGTCTTCTACGTAAGATGTTTTACCAAGTTGTCTTTTTGTTTTTGAGCTCATGTGAGAGTTCAAGTGACGCATACGAGTGCTTTTTTTCTTAACTTTGCCGCTCGCAGTAACTTTCATGCGTTTTTTAGCGCCTGAGTGAGTACGCATTTTCATAGGTATTCCCTTGTCTCCGATAAGGCGTTCCTCCCGATGGGGAAGACTCTTAGTAGTGCCCTAGTCAGTCATAAATACGGACTCATGGTTTTAGGTCGAATACTGTGGAAATGCAAGCATTTTAACAGGCTTGTAAAACGAAAAAAGGACGCTTGGGCGTCCTTTGGATATATTAATGATTTTAGGTAGTTAGAAAGCCCAGAAGGGTCCTGAAACCGTAGTTCCGCTAGGATTTCCGGTAGTACGATTGATGACTGCCGACTTCCCGTAGATCCCAACATAGACCGACCGGCCTAGGAAAAACGGCAGCCCCCAATCAAAGGGGTCTCCATTTAGATCCGACGAGTCAAAGGCGATATTGCGGTAAACCATGCTGTATGGCTCTGACGAAGCCAACGTGACCATATTACCGACCTCAAAAGATACCACTTTCGTGGTTGCGCCCGACTTCATCGTTGCTGAAATGTTGATTAAGGATGCCGGGCAATAAAAACCCGAATCTCCGGAACACAGAGCTGGATACCCACCAGATTGTTGTGGAAATCCGTTAAAGTTAGTTCCGCTATCAATGAATGAGTAATCGTATGTATTCCCATTGTACTCTGTAGCGAAAGTCGCATCATGGTCCTGAGCGAAAACAGTCAGGTCTGTCCCTGAATTATTCGCATCCGTACCGATACCTAATATAAGATATCCGTAGGCCGCACCAGCTCCTACTAGAGGCACATCAGGCAACATCATCACAAGTCCATTATTATGTGATACAAGCTTTGCAACAGGGTTTACGATTTGATCTGCGGCAGGAACTGGAACCTCAATGCAGTCATCTGTAGTAGACTTGCACCCCCAGTATTTATTCGGCAAGGTCGCGGGGACCCCGGAAGTACACCCATTTTGTCCGACAGTGCCAAACCCAACACTGCAATCTTCAACAAAAGACCCTACGCCAATTATGCCGTTAAAACCAGCCACATCAGGACCTGAATCAGGGTTGCTAGCGCATTTTGTTTTTTCTGAATAGTCAGAATCCAGGGTTACAATAGAAACCGAACCATCAGTTTTAATATTTCCTAACTTCACATCAGCTTTTACAACCTGCCCCCAATGCCCGGAACCATCGAGATATCGCGTGCAGTTTGCAATCCCTCGTGTGGAATCACCCGAGTATGTCACCTGATCCAACGGAACCGTGATTAGTGATTTAAAAATCTTCAAACCATAACTACCCGTGTCCACCAGAATGTTATCGATAGTTTGGCACTGTGAAGTTCCGGGTTTGCAGATCGTAACGCTGATACACGGCTCATTCACATAGCCATGCACCCCGCAAGCCCCAACGGACAATGGAACTACGTTATCACCAGTAAGATTTGTAGGAAAGTAAACGGAAGGCTTACGAGTACTACCGCCACCACCTTCCGAGCATCCAAGCTGGTTCATGCCGACAACAAGTCCACTCAATAAAATTAAAGCCGCTTTGATTTTATTCATTGTAGTTGATGTCCTTTAAATCAAAGCCCTGCGGCAAGCTTGCTGGAATGTAAGCACGCCCTCGCTGATCTGTCTGGCGACTGGATCCCTCGACGACGATGTTATCCGTCTTGATTTTCAAAGTCTTACGACCATACACACGGCCGCGCGCCGCAATCTTATCCTTGTACTCCGGCAAATAAGTGCCTAACAATTCCTCAAGAGGTGGCAAACTTGTGCCCTTCCAGGAAATTGCAAAGACCACCCCTGCGGAGTTCACGTATTGACGAATTTTAAGGTCGCCTGATTCAGTTTCACTGATCGTATAAGTCGTACCTGCAGAAGTTGCTTTTTTGGATTGTGCAGATTTGGAAGTGGATGAGGAGCCCGAGACCAATTGGTCCCCGAGTGCGGCACTGGCAGGCATAGAAGTGAACAAGTACATCGCCCCCAAAAGAAGGCCACAAATCTGATGTTTCATGAGGGCTCCCACTGATAGTATTTTCGGTTTAATTCAGCGAATTCGTAAGTGAAAAACGGCTTTTTTGTTATTCGTTTCCCATAACATGACAACCCTTTCCCAAGACGGGATTTGCTTAGGTTTTGTCGATCTTCTTGGCCCTGTGCATTTGACTAGAACTCACCCACGCAGCCCTGTACCATTCTCAATATGAAACATTTTGAGACGCTTTCAAATCTCCGTGCTTATGAAGTTCATAACTTTCAAATTGAGACTTTGCAGATTCGCAGTGAAGTTCTTAAGAACAATCCACTGAATGATTCCGCAGTCCGCTTCAATCCTTTGTTATTACCAAAAAACAACGGACCTTGGCCAGTTGTCTTGGTGCTGGGGGGCTTCAGCGGCAATGCGCCTTTTTATTTCAATCCCAAGTTCAATGAACAAAACACAATTCAAGTGATTGATCAGGCCTGCACCCGTGGCGAAGCACCTGAGGCTCTGTATGTTTTCGTGGATGCACTCACCACCTGGGGTGGCTCGCAATTTTTGAACTCGTCAGCCGTGGGGAACTATGAAGACTACATCATGACGGAACTTGTTCCGGCACTTTCACACTACTCTGTTTCAAAAAATCCTGCCGACTGGTGTGTGATGGGAGGCTCCAGTGGCGGCTATGGTGCACTTCATTTATCAAGTAAGTATCCTGATGTGTTTGGTTTGTGCGCCGCTATCGCTCCGGATTCATTTTTTGATGCGAGCATCATCAATGATCTTTATCAGGCCCTGCCCGTGTGGGAAAAATACGGACAATCGGGATTGCGAGTTCTGGAAGAACTTCGCAGCGGCAAGCTTACCAAGTTTCGCAATTGGCATTCATTACTGAACGCCTTTGGGATGTCAGCGTGTTATTCACCGAAAGGCTCCTCAGGTGACTTTCATTATCCGCTGGATCCGCGCACAGGAAATAAAAATATTGAAATTTGGCAGCAGTGGCTTGAAAAAGATCCTGTTCACTTTTTGTCAAAACGTCTGACCGAGGTTCGTAAACTTGATGGCCTCTATCTGGATGTTGGCACAAAGGACAACTTCCATTTGCAGTATGGGGCTCGCCAGATTTCTAATTTACTGAAAGAAAACAGCGTGCCTCATGATTATGTCGAATTTGATGGAAATCACTTCGACATCGGGGATCGCCGACCGGAAGTCTGGAAATGGTTAACGACATTCTGGCGGAAATAAACGACTGAGGGATTTATGCACCACGACCGCATCGCCGAAAGATTTCGTAGTAAAATTACTTCCGCTGAAAACGCTGCGGAGTTAATCAAAGACGGAATGGTCGTGGGAGCCAGTGGATTCACAAAGGCTGGCGACCCCAAAGCCACCTTGAAAGCTTTTGCAGCAAAGGCGCAAAAGAATCCACTAAAAATCAATCTGATGACCGGTGCTTCCTTAGGCCATAATCTGGATGGATTGCTGGCTGAAGCCAACGCTATTTCCCGTCGCATGCCATTCCAAGCTGACTCCTTGTTGCGCAAAAAAATCAACAACGGCGAAGTCATGTTCACCGATCCACATTTGGGTGAAACAGCAGAGCTGTTGGCCTACGGTTTTTTACCGGCCGTGGATATCGCCGTCATTGAAGTCGCTGCCATTTATGATGACGGCACTGTGCTCCCGACAACTTCTGTCGGCAACAATCTAACCTATGCCCGTCATGCGAAGAAAATTATCCTGGAAGTGAATACCACCATTCCACTCGAGATCCGTGGCTTCCATGATATTTTTGCGACAGGTTTATCCCCCCAGCGCCAAATCATCCCGGTCACTGAAGCTAACACGCGCATTGGAACAGAAACTATGCCCATGGATCCGGATAAGATCGTCGCCGTAGTGGTGTCGGATCTTAAGGACAGCCCCATAGAGCTAAGCTCAGTGGATGATAAAACCCAGGCGATTTCCAACCACCTCATGGATTTCTTTGGCAACGAAGTCAAGAAAGGCCGCCTGACTTCTCAATTGCCACCTCTGCAAACAGGCATTGGAAATATCGCCAATGCCGTCTTCAGTGGATTTAAAAATGGCCCCTTCGAAAACTTGCAAATGTATTCAGAGGTTTTACAGGACAGCACATTTGAACTTTTGGATTCTGGGAAAATGAGCTTTGCCTCGGCTTGCTCTTTTGCCGTGACAGAGAAATGCTACGAAAACTTCTTTGCCAATCTGGATAAATACCGGGGCAAAGTTCTGCTACGACCTGAAAAAATCAGCAACTCGCCCGAGGTCATTCGTCGCCTGGGAGTGATTGCCATTAATACCGCTATCGAGTTTGATCTTTACGGCAACGTCAATAGCACCCACATTGGTGGCACTAAAATGATGAACGGCATTGGCGGCTCCGGGGATTTTGCTCGCAATTCTTACTTAAGTATTTTCGTGACTCAGTCGGCTTCCAAGAACAATTCAATCTCCCACGTGGTCCCGATGGTCACTCACGTGGATAGCAACGAGCATGATGTGGATATCTTGGTTACTGACCAGGGGTTGGCCGATTTACGTGGCCTAGCTCCCCGTGAACGCGCACTGCGAGTGATTGAAAACTGCGTTCATCGCGAATATCGCGATCAACTGAATGCCTACTACAAAGAGGCCCTCGCTCGCGGCGGGCACACTCCACACATTATTGAGCGAGCTTTTTCATGGCATCAGAACTTTAACGAGCGCGGGACGATGAAGCTTTAGTAAAGCTCGCAGAGCTCTTCGCGGACTTTATAAAACCGCTCTGGGAAGTCTGTGATAATGCCATCAGCGCCGGATTCGATGACGTGATGAATTTCACTTTCCAGGTTCGGAGTCCAAACGATGGCTTTGATGTTTTTCTTATGCAGATTGAAAATCAACTCCGGCGTTACCTGCCAGAAGCCAGGATTCGCCATCTTCGCCCCCAGATCCAGGGCGGCTTTTTCAGCGTTTCGTGCATCTCCAACCAGAGGGACAATTTCAATATCGGATACTTTAGACTTAAAAGACTTTAAAAAGTCGTGATTGAAGGACTGAACGAAATAGCGATCTTGATTCCATCCACTTTCGCGCAGCACCTGCAATATTAAATCAATATATTCGGACTCCGGTGGATAGTACTGCGCTTGATCCTTGAAGTATTTCACTTCGATATTTAAGCGCAGCGGTTTTCCCGAGCTTGCCTTGACGTGTTTAAATGCTTCAAGAACTTCACTTAACTTGGGAAATGGTTGCAGGTTTTTTTCGGTGTATTCTTTGATTCCACAGCGAATTTTACTGACGTCAGAGTAATTCAAATCAAAAAGCGCTGCCTTCTGTAAAGACTTGCCATCAACTCCGCAACGATCCGTGCCCACATTGGGAATCGCATCATGACCTACAATCACGACTTTGTCTTTGGTCACCTGAAGATCCAACTCGATGGCATCCACGCCCGCAGTCACGGCGGCCTTAAAGGACTGAAGTGTGTTATCCGGATAACCATTCATCCCGCGATGACCGTGAACTTCCATTTTTTTCGCAAACAAACATGCCGGAGTCGACAACCCCACGCTGGCCAGACCTCGCCCCTTTGCTGTTAACGTGCTTGAATAAGCTATTGAGATAAAAAATGCTGATAAAAGAATAATAGAAGGCAATCGCATCCTTTAAGGATGACGTGGCTTGCCCCTATTTTCCAATTATTTTGCTTAAAACAGGTCTATTCTACAAACTTAAGACCAAGAATGCCCGCAATGATCATCCCCAAAAAGAACAATTTCATCAGGGACAATGGTTCTTTGAATATCAAAGTACCCATAATCACTGCACCGACGGCACCAATTCCCGTCCACACTGTGTAGGATACGCCGACCGGCAGCACCCTCATGGATAACGATAAAAGATAAAAACTGATCCCCATCGTAACGAGCGTGAAGATCGACGGTACCAGTTTGGTAAATCCTTCGGAATACTTAAGGCCCGATGCCCAGATAAATTCCAAAATTCCTGCAACAATTAAAACAATCCAAGCCGTTGTAGTTGTCATAACTCAACTATCCCCTTCGCTTCTGCGTTTATTTTTTTGCAAGTCGTTGCTGTGAAAACAGAGGGAGACTTTAAGATCCCGACACCAAGAAGAGATGTCCGATAAAAAAATCTTCTCACACATTGGAGCTTGAGAAAAGACTAAATTTGCTTGCGACAAAAAACACATAAGACGACACTATCCCGTATGAAACACACTCTACTTCTTCCCTACCGTGCGCCCCAAAACGTTACCATCCTCGCAAACCAGCGCTTTGAGGCCACCGTTGCCGACAGCGAACTGAGCGTGGACGAAATTGTTGCTCTGGCTCACGAAAAAAGAGCAGAAGGCATTGTTGTCGTTCCAAAACAGAAAATCACAAAAGATGTCATCAATAAGCTTCCTGACTCCGTCAAAGTGATTGCAACCTGCAGTGTGGGCTTTGATCATCTGGATATACCTGCCGCAAAAGCTCGTGGAATTTTTCTGACTAACACTCCCGATGTCTTAACAGAATGCACAGCGGACATCGCAATGCTTTTATTATTGAATGCCTGCCGCCGGGGCCGCGAATATATGGAAATCATGGATTCCGGCTGGCGAAAAGCCTACAGCCAATCCGAAATGCTGGGACTGAAAGTCAGTGGTAAAACCTTGGGTATTTACGGCATGGGACGTATTGGTCAGGCCGTGGCCGATCGTGCGCGGGGTTTTGGAATGAAGATTGCTTACTGCAATCGCCGTCGACTGCCGCCGGAACAGGAAAAAGGCGCCACTTATTTTGCTAATCTTCACGACATGCTTCCGCACTGTCAGATTCTGTCCTTGAATGCTCCGGGCACTGCTGACACCAAACACATTATCAATGACGAAACATTGGCTTTGCTACCAAACAACGCGGTCTTCATTAACGTCGCCCGCGGAAGTCTGGTCGACGAGGCCGCGCTGATTCGTGCTTTGAAATCAGGAAAATTATTTGCCGCAGGATTGGATGTGTTCGAAAACGAACCCGCCTACAACTTGGAGCTTAAAGAATTCCACAACGTGTTTTTGACTCCCCACATGGGCAGCGCCACCCAGGAAACCCGCGATGCCATGGGGTATCGCGCCCTGGAAAACGTCGAACAAGCCCTGCGCGGCGAACGCCCGCAAGACGCCCTGTGGTAATTAATTCGATATCCATCGAAATATACCCATTGACACCCTCGGTCTGTTTCGATATTAATCGAAACAGAAAAGGAGTTCCTATGTTCAATAAGGACGTTTTTAAAAACAACATTCAAAAAATTCAAACCGAAATGAAGACTTCATTTCGTGGTGAAATCGATTCAAAGATTGAATCACGAGTTATTGATGAGCTATCCAAAATTTTCCTGACCGTTGCTGATAATTTCGCAACATTGGCAGAAAAAGGTTTCCCTAGTCAGCCAGCACTTGCGATCTACCCGCAAGAACAGCGTGCATTTTACGCCCTTCAGGACTTGATTGAGCGCATGGAACTGGATTTTACGCAAAAGTTCGTTATGAATGTAAAACACGACTTGGAAAAGGAAATCGAAATAGGAAAGATTCAGATTTCATTCCTCGATAGCGTGCGCAGAAACCTTAATGGCAGCAAAGTTCAATAAATGAAAAGTCTGATTTTACTAAAAGCACTTGCCGATGAGTCCCGCATCAATATATTTCGCCTTTTGTTGGAGCGAGACGCCTATATTGAAGTTATCTCTGAACGCTTAAAACTCGCCCCCTCCACAGTTTCTTTTCACCTGAAGAAACTGGTGGAGGCGGGACTGGTGTCCTCCAAGAAAGATCAGTATTACACAATTTATTCAGCCGTTTCTAATTTTGCGGAAATGACTCTAAAGGATTTGGTGTTAGAAGCCGGAGTTAAGCTTAAAGAACAAGACAAAGTCGAAGAACAATACAAAGACAAGGTGCTTAAATCCTTCTTCAAATACGGCAAACTGACTAAAATCCCTTCGCAAAAAATGAAGCGTGAATGGGTATTGGATCGAGTGGCCGAAAGTTTGGCTCCAAATAGAGGATATACTCTTATCGAACTGAAAGAACTACTGACAGAGATTTACCCGGACCCAGGAATTCTGGTAACCGAAATGACAACTGCGGGCCTGATAGAAGTTCAGAACCACAAATACAAACGCACCTAACGACGCACTGGAAAACCGAACGGTTCTGCACAGCAGTACAAAAAGGGAACTGTTACCCCGGGACATTTTTCACGGTTGGCTAGGCGGCACCCACTGTTTTTCGTCTGCAAATGAATAGGTTTGATATGGGGCTGGAACGATCCTCGCAATGCTCTTTTCGGTTCATTTTAATCGGAGAGTCCCATGATGAGTAAATCCATGATTTGCGGCCTGTTCGCAGCCATTCTAACAATGACCGGCATCAGCGCCTCCGGCCTCTCCACCCATACTCCCCACTCCGGCCACCTGTGCGCAGGATTGGTACCGGAAAACAATCTGCAAATTCCCGCGAATATGTTCGCCGCAGGCGGCATCACCAAGAACCAATTCAATCAGGTGATTGAGCGCGTGAAATCCATCTACGAACCAGAAATTAGATCCATGGGTGGATCTCTTACCATCAACGGTTACTGGGATGACAGCACGGTGAACGCGAACGCCGTAAAGTTTGGAAACGATCGCGTGATCAATATTTACGGAGGATTGGCTCGCTTTTACTCCGTCGATGTTGAGGGCTTGGCATTGGCCGTGTGCCACGAGCTGGGTCACCATTTGGGTGGCGGCCCCAAGTATTCCGAACCCAACGACTGGGGCGGTCTTGAAGGAACAGCAGACTATTTTGCGACGTTGAAATGCCTTCGCCGTTATTTTGCGAGCGAAGACAATGAAAGAGCCCTTGCTGGCAAGAAAATCGATCCCACAGCGAAAGCCGCTTGCGAGGCCCAATACCCCAATGCCCGCGAGAAGTTCATTTGCTTGAGAGCCTCCCTTGCCAGCGAGCAACTGGCGGAAATGTATCAGATGATCACACAATCTGGTGCGAAGCCAAAATTCAACACACCTGAAACCTACCAGGTCACGGAACTGTACGAAGAATATCCGACACCACAATGTCGAATGGATACTTACCTGCAAGGCATGCTTTGCCGCGAGAACGAGTACACTCGCATGAGTGACACGGATTTCAAGCAGGGTTCCTGCTACGCCCCACGCGATAAAGTCGGCGCCCGCCCCGGCTGCTGGTTCGTCGCGAACTAAATTGTATTTGTTTTATAGTATCAAGCTGACACCTCATCCGGTGGCACAGCATCTGCAATGCCCCATCTCGCCACTGGGGCAATTAATGCCCCAAATGTCACTGGGGAGGGGCATTAATCATGAAAACACCACTACTGTTCGCATTCAGCGTACTTACGCTTTTTATCTGCCAAAATTCAAACGCAATGGCAAAGCGTCCATATATAGACTCAGAGATTTTGCACGAAGCCGAAGTTCAACAATCATTTCAACTTACCGCAAAAGACGGATCCAAAGTCAGCTATCAAAAACATCAGAACATCCTGGCACCGACGGTTTCATTTTCTCTGGATAAGAAAAAAGGAAATTTCCTGATCTTCAAAGATCGCAATAAAGAAATGGCTTTCAAAATTCTGGGCTCCGTCGAGAACATTAAAGAGATCACTGATCTTAACAAACTGCAAATCCTGCAAAATTCTTCAGGCCAGGGTTTAGCCATCAAGTTCAGAACAATCTCCAGAGATCACTCGATGGGGGAAGATAAAGAATACACCGAAAGCTGCAGCATCGAAAAAACCGCACGTCGCTGCCGTGACGAGTACGACCACGACAGAGAAACGAAAAAGAGATACTACCGTGGTGAGGCTTGTGAAACTATCACGATTTCTGAACCCGGGATTCGTGATGTCAGAAAAACTGAATTCACCACTGTCACAAATGTCTTAGTGGAGTTTGTCGACAACAGCATGCGAACTGTATTATCGGCTCACATCACTGACTACAACGTGTGGGGTCCGGAAACCAAGGGCCTGTGCATGTCGCGATAATTGGAAATAAAAAAGGCTGCCTTTGGGGCAGCCTTTTTTTTAGTCTTCGTCGTCGACTTCGACTTCTTTAAGTTCGTCGAGTTCTTTTGAGTCCTGTTTAGACTTGTTCGGATGAGCTTTTTCGTATTCTTTGATTTTCAAAGGATCCGGAGCCAGCATCAGGAACATTTGCTTACCTTCCATTTTTGGTTGGGATTCAACCATGGCAAGGTCGTCAACGAATGCGATCGCTTTTTTGATCACATCCATACCAACTTCCTGATGGGCCAATTCACGACCCATGAAACGCAATGAAACTTTCACTTTGTCGCCTTCAAGAAGGAAACGACGAGCGTGATTCATCTTGGTTTCAAAGTCATGTTGGTCCGTACGAGGACGCATTTGCACTTCTTTGATAGTCACAACAGTCTGTTTTTTACGAGCAGCAGTTGCTTGTTTCTTTTTCTCGTACTTCCACTTGCCGTAATCCATGATTTTACAAGTAGGAGGAGTTGCTGTTGGAGCAATCTCAAGAAGATCCAGGCCACGATCTTCAGCAATACGTAACGCCTCAGGCACAGTCATAACACCCAACATGTTACCTTCATCGTCGATAACACGAATTTGTTGGGCACGAATCTCACGATTCACTCTCAAAGAGTCTTTAGAGTCCTTCTTGTTGCGATCAAAACGACCGCCACCGCCGCCTCCAAAATTTCCTGAAAACTTGCTAATGGTAAACCTCCGGGGTTTAGTTAAGTACCAGAGTCACTTAAGTGTGACGTCTAGTTTGTGCTGGCAGACTTCGCAAGAGAGCTCTGCAAGCTTCGGTTTTTAATATCTGTCGTAATCAAAGTCATTACCTGATCCACGGTCATACCCTTGTGTTCTGAACCGTCTCTCAAACGCAATGATACCGTTCTGGATTCCGCCTCTTTATCCCCCACGATAATCATGTAAGGAATTTTTTGAAGCTGAGCCTCACGGATTTTATAATTCAATTTCTCGTTACGGCGGTCAAACTCCACACGAACGCTGTGTCCTTTCAAAGAGTTTTGCAACTCCTCACAGAACGCATTCACACGGTCCGTAACATTCAGGATCGCCACCTGCACTGGCATCATCCATGGAGGCAAATGCCCCGCTGTATGCTCCAGATAAACGCCGATAAAGCGCTCCAAGGATCCCAGGATCGCACGGTGAAGCATCACCGGACGATGTTCCTTATTGTCCTCGCCAGTGTATTTCAAATCAAAGGCTTGCGGCAGATTTGGATCCACTTGTAGTGTACCCAATTGCCAAGGACGATTCAAAGCATCGACGAACATGATATCCAACTTAGGTCCGTAAAACGCACCATCACCTGGATTCAATTCAAATGGCAAATTCAGGGACTTCAAAGCTTCCGCCAAAGCACCCTCTGCCATATCCCAATATTCCTCTGTCCCCATACGGTTGTCCGGACGAGTGGAAAGGAAGATTTTGTAATTGCTCATACCCAGTTTGTCGTAAACACGGTTTAGCAAGTTCATGAACTTGGCGATCTCTTCCTGCAACTGATCCAAACGGCAGAAGATGTGGGCGTCGTCCTGGCAGAACGTACGCACACGAGTCAAACCGTGCATCGCGCCCGATTTCTCGTAGCGATGCAAACGACCGAAGTCCGCCATTTTGATTGGCAAATCACGGTAAGAGTATTTCTCAGAGTTATAAAGCAAACAGTGAGAAGGACAGTTCATTGGTTTGGAAGCGAAATCACGCTCGTCCACTTTCGTGAAGAACATGTTTTCTTTGTAGTTCTGATAGTGACCGGAAGTATGGAAAAGGTTCACGTCGAAAATTTGCGGCGTGATCACTTCCTGGTAACCCGTTTCGAAATACAATTCACGCAGGTAAGTTTGCAAAGAGTTGTAAACCGTCGCGCCCTTGCCTGTGAAGAACGGAGAACCTGGAGCCAGTTCATTGAAATAGAACATGCCCAATTCTTTACCCAACTTACGGTGGTCGCGTTTTTTCGCTTCCTCGATATTGTGCAGGTAAAGATCCAGATCTTTTTTATCGTTGAATGCTGTCGCGTACACGCGCTGAAGTTGTGCGTTTTTCTCGTCACCTCTCCAGTAAGCCCCCGCCACGCTCAAAAGCTTGAACGCTTTGATCTGACCTGTGGATTGAATGTGCGGACCACGGCAAAGGTCAAACCAGCTGGTACCATTGAAATAGATACCAACAACAGTTTCGCCCTTTTTCGCAAGGTCTTCGATCAATTCAACTTTGAAGCGCTCGTTCATTCCTTTGAATGTTTCGATGGCTTTTGCGATCGGCCAGTCTTCACGATGAATCGGAAGATCCTTGGACACGATCTCAGTCATTTTCTTTTCGATTTTTTCGAAATGCTCTTCGGTGAAAGCAAATGGTGAATCGAAGTCATAGTAGAAACCATTGTCGATCACCGGACCGATTGTCACTTTAACTTCAGGCCAGATATCCTGGATCGCTTGAGCCATGATATGCGCGCATGAGTGACGAACAACCTCAACTGATTCAGGGGATTTGGTGGTGACCAGCGCCACTTTCGTTTGATCTTTCAAAACAGTGCGAAGATCAGAAATTTCAGTTGATCCATTAAGTTTTGCACCAAGAGTTTCTTTGGCCAAGCGAGGGCCAATGGACTGCGCCACTTCCAGCGCTGTCGGTTCATGGTCAAAAACCTTCGTCGAGTTATCCGGCAGAATAATTGTAATTTGTGACATTATGATTGCGTGCTCGTGAACGAGCTATTTTTTAGAGAGATAAATGATGATTCAAGTGCGATTTTTTGCATCACATTATTAGTAATCCCCGGTGCCGGAAGGGTCAAGTGTTCTCGCCCCCGACAGCGCCCAAAAGACACCTGGCGCTATGTGTTATTTCGCATGCAAACCGCTACAAGTAACTCACAAACCGCCACTTTGTCTAAAATTTCTGGCCTTTGCGACTCCATAAGCCCGAAAAACGATCATCATTAATTATATAACCCACAAGGAGGTTCTCTGTGAAAACCCTCTTAACCAGCATAGGAATTGCCTTTACCGCATCCATGGCGATCGGGGCGACAACGACATCCAACCCTTCCAACCCCGGCAACCAGACCACTGTGACAGCACCAACCAGTTCAAAAGTTCCAAATTCAACGGCCACTCAGGAAACGGGCCCCAATACATCCCGCGTACCATTTCCATCCAACAGACCGGCAATTACCGATCCCACAACAACGAATCGGCTGCCTTCTGAAAGTGAACGTGCTCAGCAATCACTTCCAGAAAACGTCAACACACCCACAACTCCACCAGAGAGATATTAAAGCAACACTTAAAGTGTGCTTCGTATGTATCCATCTTAAAAAGCCTGGTTGACGGAGACATAAGTGGCCCAATCGTCTCCGTAGGCCACGTCCACCCTGAAATCCACGGGATTTTGACGAGCCATCCGAAAACGAATCCCCGTCCCTCCGGCCCACAGCAAATTAGTTAAAGTTAATTCTGAAGCTTTCCCAACAACATCCCCGAATCCCCCAAAGACAACAAATCCCCAACGGTCCGTAAAACGCTGTCGGTACTCTGTTTGAGCAGCCCATAAAATATTGTCGCGATATTGACCCGCTTTATAGCCCCGCATATCTCGACCACGACCAAACACCGCCATTTTATAAAAAGGCACATCCCCGACGTTGGCTTCTGTCGCCACACGAACAGCCAAAGCACTTTCGGTGAACATTCCAAAGTACTGACTGTAGTTCAGACGATAGCGTTGAAAGGTGTGACCACCCCCCAGATTCTTGTCATAAAACTGCCCTTGGAAATTCGAGAAAATCCCTTGAGTCGGATAAAAGGTATTGTTGCGACTGTCATACTGACCTTTGAATCCGGGCAACCAGCTATCATCATCTAACTTAATGTCGGGGGTCACACCCGAAGGCAACGGATCCGCATCAAAGGATGTTTCCATTTTACTGTAGCCGACCGTGAGTCCCAGATAGAACCCCTCGGTCAAGCGAGGCATCCACTGAGCATTTACAAAGGTCACATTCTGATGCATTAAAACGGACTGATCCCGTTCTGCAGCTGCCTCACCGACACCGTAAAAATCTGAATTGATCCTTACGTAGCCGCCAAAAATATTCAACCGCCAACGATCTTCGTTCATCCGGCCCAGATAGCCCGCCATCGCGCCATAGCTTTCCTTCTGAGTTCCAAATATCGCAGCAAACCCCGTTGAAGGTTTCACTCCGGGAGTTGTCGAAAAGATATTCTGCGCCATCAAGGCCAATCCCCACCCTTGGGCAGGGTTGTAATTGGGAATGGGAGCCACCACGAGCTCATTCTTGGTTTTTTGCGGTTTGTATTCCAAGGGCGCTCTTTGCGATGGATCCGGCGCCGGGGGATTGTGCTCATCAAAATCATCAACATCCGACCCGTAATCCCCGGAATCTGTATCTTTTTCCTGACCAAAGGACGCACCGGCCACCAAAAAGAAAGTCAAAAATAGTGCAATGAATTTTACCGACACAGCTCTGTCACTCTTCGCATATCGCTGATGTCATCACATTCAAATCTTCCGAGCTGGGAACAAATCCTGTTGATACAACTCGCATCCGGAACGTCGTAGCACATGCGGGCTATGTTAAAGAGCTCACGCTTTTCATCACAATCGAAGCGATCCAACTGATTGCAAACAGCAGTCACACACTCCCCGTTTACACCGTCACACTGACAGGCAATGTCTTTGATTTTGCTGTCGCTATTACAATTCAAGTTTGGCATTTGATCACAAACCGCACGCACACAGCGGGCCGTCTCTGGTTCACGAGGATTGCAGTATGGGGGCTGGGGCTTTGAGGGAGGCTGTGGTTTTGGAGAATGCGGAGGAGGAGGTGGAGCCGGTTCCGGCTGAGGCTCCCCTTGACCAGGATCATCCGGCAGAGGCAACGGCAACGAGAAGGTACTCCGGGTTAACTGTTCATAGAGTTGCAACTTCTGATAATTAGGGCGAATGGGACGACTGTCGGCATCCGAGGCTTTTGCCTGCATACCAAAAACCACCAAAAACAAACTCAATAACTTTGGAAACGAACTGATTGAATTCATCCTGTACCTCTGTTGAATAATTTCAACAGAGGTCTAGAACGCAGGGCAACCTAGCTCCTTTCCTATTGGAAAAAAGCAAGGATCTGTCGCCAGGCAATGGGACTATTTATCGTCCTCTGCGACGGGAGCCGCCGTCTTTACAGCAGGAGCCTCTGCTTGTGGAACATTTGAATTTTTAAACAACTCAGCCAGAATTCTGGGACTTCCTGCTGCATCGAAATCATAGACTTTGCCACCATCGTAACCGCGCAGATGGTTGCATTCGTAACTAAGGGCATAGTCATAGACTTTACCACCCTTAAGCACGCGGATCCCATAACGGGGATTAAAACACCCTGGCAACGCCAAACCCTCTTTGTAGGATTCGGCTGCATCTTTGAACTCCAAAGCGGCTTCGTTCACATCCTCAGGTTTCAATTTGATTTCACCCAGAATTTTAAAACCATGAAAATCAGTGGCGCCACTGCCCTTTTGAGCGGGATCCAATGAATACACAGTTGCCGACTCCGGCTCCTGCAGGTTGTTAAGAAAAGTCATCTCAGCTTTGACCGCTTTGATTTCTTTCGTCGCCTCCAAAGAGTCATACTTAAAATCACAAGCAGCAACAACCGCCACAACAATCAAAGTGCAAATAAAATATCTCATCAAAAACTCCCACACCCGCCCCCAAAAGGCAGATGTAAAATTCTACAATGTATGAAACGACAAAAGCCACCGCGTGGGTGGCTTTTGTTAAGAGTCCAGCGTTATGCTTACTCCGGCTAAACCAGATTAGTAAGCAACGTGGTGATTCAAAGCCTCGTGCATACGAGGGTCTTTGATTGGCACCAGATTGTGCTTCGCCCAGAAACCCATCACACAGTGAAGGAACAAGCCCGCAAAACCAGCAAAGATACCGATTTCCCAGAACCCGAACACAACGTGACCGTGATTAAAGTTTGGATAAACCATCCAGTAGATATCCACGTATTGCATTACCAATACAAGAGTGGAAATCAACAATACGTTCGTGTCATTTCTTTTTGCATCACGAGGAAGCAAAGCCAGGAAAGGAACCACGAAACGGAAGATCAAAAGACCCACAGAGATTGGCATCCAACCATCCAAAGATCTCATGATGTAGTACTCAGTTTCCTCTGGGATATTCGCATACCACATAAGCATGAACTGAGAGAACGCAATGTAGGCCCAGAAGATTGAGAAGCCTTTTAGGTACTTCACAACGTCGTGTTGGTGCTCAACTGTCACATAGCCTTTTACAAGGCCAGAACGTCTCATGAACACGATCACGATAGCCAGGAAGGCCATACCCGCCTGGAACATACCAGAGAAGCAGTAGATACCGAAGATCGTCGAGTACCAAGTTGGCAACAAAGACATCAACAAATCCACAGAGAAGAATGAGAATGCCAAAGCAAAGAAACAAATGAAACCAACAGCCGGACTTACGTTTTTGTGAGTCAGGTTTTCGTCACCAGTTTGATCTTGCTTGATGGAATTTCCAACCATGACCCATTTGAAAATCATGCAACCAACAACGAAGATCAACAAACGAATCACGAAGAAAGTCGGATTCAAGTAAGCTGTTTTCGCAGCGATCACAGGGCTTTCAGCGATCACTTTAGGATCTGCCCAAATGAACAGGTTTTTGAAACCGAACAACATGATCAAACCGAACACCAGGATGTACGGAATGAAGGATGTCGTTGCTTCAGCGAAACGACGAATTGAAACCGACCAACCTGCTTTCGCAGTGTTGTTAAGCGCAATCCAGAAAAGTCCGCTCAAACCCATGCAAGAAAAGAAAAAGAAAGCTACCAAGTAAGAAGTCCACAAACGGTCCTGGTTTTTAAGCAAGCCCACTGCGAAAGTGATCAAGCCGATCGCCATCAACACAAAGCTCAAAGTTTTAAGCTTTTGTGGTGCTTCAAATTTACCCAAATGTAGATCTACGTGTTTATGTTCACCCATACGTAATCCTATTTACCATCACGCTTCTCAAGGAAGCGAATGTAGTTAACAACCTGCCAACGATATTGTTGTGGAATGTGAGAAGCATACGGACCCATCACACCTTGCCCCATCGTGATCACGTGGTACAAGTGAGCATCCGGCCAGCCTTTTACTTTATCACTCAACATTGGAGGTGGCTTCAAAGCCATTTTTGATGAAACAACAGACTTCGCAGCCTCGCCGCCTTCACCTTTATAACCGTGGCAAACTGCACAGTTAGTTTCGTAGTATTTTTGACCTACCAACAAAGTCTCTTCATCCATTTTGCCAGCCAATGGATTTCTCAGGTTCTTAATAGCCCCTTCCAAATCAGTAGCGTAACGGTATGGTTCGAAACCTTGAGGCACAGTTCTCTCAGGAGGAACACGCATGCCAGAATGATGAGGAGCACCTTCGTCATAGGACTGAGCCTTAACTGCAGGAGTCACCATCATGTCTTGGATGATTTCAACGTTTGGTTTGTTGCCGCGAGGACCACAGCTTGTCAGCGCAATTGCCGACAAACCTGCTGCTACAACTAGAGTCATATTAACAAGACTTTTCATTTCTAGTACTCCGTCTTCTTCACTTCAACGGCGCCCAGCTCTTTGAACATGTTCGTAAGCTTGGCTTCGTCATAGATAGAGTCATTGTGTGGAACAAAAATCGCAAATTTATGGCAGCTTAGATCCGGATCAATGATCGGTGGATCAATGCGTGGCATTTTGCATGCATAGAACAAAGCACCTACAGAAGAAAGAGCTGCGAAAAGAATCGTCAACTCGAACATGATAGGTACGAATGCTGGAAGAGAGAAAAACGGTTTACCACCGATATTCACAGCCCAGTTTACTGCGGAAGTCCAATAAGTCAGACCCAAACCAGCAGCCAAACCCACGCAACCAGCAACGAAAGTCACATAAGGAATCCAAGAACGTTTGATACCGCAAGCTTCTTCCATACCATGTACGGGATATGAAGAAATAGCTTCAAACTTGTTGGAACCAGATTCACGCATCTTGCGTGCAGCCTTTAGGATTTTTGCTTCATCCAAAAAGATGCCAGCAATACCTTTAGTATATTGAGCAGCCATTAGTGGTGCCCTCCTTCAGTGTCATAACCAACGTGTAGAACAGGCTTAACTTCCGCGATAGAAACCGCTGGGAACAAGCGCAAGTACAACAAGAACAATGTCAGGAACATACCGAACGAACCAACCAGAACGCCCGTATCCCACCATGACCATTGGTACATACCCCAGTTCGCCGGCAAGAAGTCGCGGTGAAGAGAAGTAACCGTGATCACGAAACGCTCGAACCACATACCGATGTTAACGAAGATGGAAACCACGAACATCACAGGGATAGAACGACGGAAACGTTTGAACCAGAACACTTGCGGAGACAATACGTTACACGAAACCATGATCCAGTATGACCAAGCATAAGGACCGAAAGCACGATTCACGAATGCGAAGCGCTCATACGGATTGCCAGAGTACCATGCAATGAAGAACTCAGACGCGTACGCGTAACCAACCAGCATACCAGTCGTCATGATGATTTTATTCATCACTTCCATATGGTCCAGAGTTACGTAGTTTTTGAATTCAGGGAAACCGATACGTACCAAAGTCATCAACGTCACAACCATCGCGAAACCGGAGAAGATCGCACCGGCAACGAAGTATGGAGGGAAGATCGTTGTATGCCAGCCTGGCAAGTTGGAAACCGCGAAGTCGAAGGATACGATCGTATGTACGGAAAGAACCAGCGGAGTCGAAAGACCCGCAAGCAACAAGTACAACATTTCGTAGTGTGACCAGTTTTTCGCAGTTCCTCTCCAACCCAAAGAAAGCGCGCCGTAAATTGTTTTACGCAATTTATTTTTCGCACGGTCTTTGATTGTCGCAAAGTCAGGAACCAAACCGATGTACCAGAATACCATGGAAACCGTCGCGTATGTGGATACGGCGAAAACGTCCCATAGAAGCGGAGAACGGAAGTTCACCCACAATGGACCACGTTGATTCGGATACGGGAACAACCAGTAGTCCAACCAAGGACGACCTGTATGTAGCAATGGGAAAAGACCCGCAGTCATAACCGCGAATACCGTCATCGCCTCAGCAGTACGAGCTACTGATGTTCTCCATTTCTGACGGAACAGGAAAAGTACCGCAGAGATCAGTGTGCCGGCGTGACCGATACCGATCCAGAATACGAAAGTAACGATCATCGTACCCCAGAATACCGGATGAGTTACACCCAGCAAACCGATACCAATACCCACTACGCAGGCCAGGATTACGATGTAAAATAGAAGCAATGTTTTCGCGCCCAGGAACATCCCCACCCAACCTTTGGATGGGAATCTTTCCAATGGAGCACAGATGTCATCACTGACATCCTTCAATGTCTTATTGCCAAGGACTAATGGACTACGCTTCATCATGAGTGCTCACCTTGTTTTGCAGTACCGTGACCGTGATCATGGCCACCAGTTGATTCTTTATCATTGTTACGGATTTTGGAAAGATAGCGAACAGATGGTTTAGCATGCCATTCTTCTAGCAACGCGTAACCACGCTCTTTCTCTTCAGCTTTCCAGATTTTTGCAACTTGTGATTCTGGATCATTCAAGTCACCAAACACGATACCGCCCGTTGGGCAGGATGTTTGACAAGCCGTTTTGATATCGCCGTCTTTTACCTGGCGTTTTTCATTACGAGCTTGAGTTTTACCGTCTTGGATTCTTTGTACGCAGAACGTACATTTTTCCATCACCCCGCGCACACGAACACCCACAGATGGATTCAAAGCCATGTGCATTGGTTTTTCGATCAGCTTCGCATAGTTGAACCAGTTGAAACGACGTACTTTGTACGGGCAGTTATTCGCACAGTAACGAGTTCCCACGCAACGGTTGTAAACCATGTCATTCAGACCTTCATCTGAGTGAGCTGTCGCGATAACCGGACATACAGTCTCACAAGGAGCGTTGTCACAGTGTTGGCACATAACCGGTTGGAAGATCGCTTCTGCGTTTGCGATATCACCTTGGTAGTAACGGTCGATACGCAACCAGTGCATGATACGACCTTCAAGAACGTACTTCTTACCAACAACAGAGATGTTGTTTTCAGATTGGCACGCCACCACGCAAGCTGAACAGCCTGTGCAAGTGTGAAGATCTACAGCCATACCCCATTTGTGACCGGAGTATTGGTGACCAGACCAGATGTTCCAAGTGTTGTGTCTGTGGATGCCAGCGGATTTATCTTTATTGTAGTCCTTCAAAGACGCTTCAGCAGCGATTTGACGACCTTCCATAGAGAAGTTTCCGGAAGTACCCGCTAGATCATATTTTTTACCAAGCTTAGTGAATGTCGCTGATTGACCAGAGAAGATAACTTTCCCGGCTTTATCTACAGCGATGAACTCATTCATGTTTTTACCAACGCCGTTCGCCACTTTACCAGCGCGAGTGCGTCCGTAACCAACTGCTACAGCCATAACCTCGTCATGAAGACCTGGTTGGATGTAAGTTGGAAGATCAACAGACTTGTCACCCACTTTAAGAGTGATCATAGAACCGGTTTTCAAACCGTTCTTTTCAGCCATGCCGATAGAGATCATTACGTAGTTGTCCCAAGTCAGCTTCGTCACTGGATCTGGTAGCTCTTGCAACCAACCTACGTTGGCAAGAGAGCCATCCATTATCGCCACTTTAGGGTAAAGAACAAGTTCCATACCTTCTTGAGCTTTAGCTGGCTTGATGGATGTGAACGCGTCCACTTTGAATGAACGAGCGCCAGATCCACGAACCACGTCACCGACATAACCTTTTTGAAGAGCTTCCAACCAGAAATCTTCAAAGCCTGCGCCTTTACCGTATTTCGGGTGGATGTCTGATTTCCAGTAAACTCTCAAGTAGTCATAGAACGTTTCGTAGTCGCGAAGACGTGCTGGACCTTGTTTCGCCATGAACGCCCAAGTCATCAAAGACAACTGGAACGAACGAGTGTCGTACATAGGACGAATTGCAGGTTGGCAGATGGAGATAACACCTTTACCAACTTCCAAATCATTCCAGGATTCCAACGCATGGTTGTCTGGAGTGATGTAATCTGCGAACACACCTGTTTCGTCAACGCGGTCACCAGTGTAGACAACCATTTTAACTTTTTTAACAGCTTCTGCGAAACCCATTGCTGTTGGCAAAGAGTAACCAGGGTTCACTTTGTGCATGATCAAAGTTTGAACTTTGCCGTCTTTCATATCCTGGATCAACTGAGCCATGTCAGCGTAAGACGCTGTCAAAGCAGAGTTGCCGGATTTGGAATCAACAGTTTTACCGTCATTTTCCAAAACGGAGTTCAACATGTTCACTGCAACTTGAAGCTCAACTGCTTTGTCAGTCAAAGTCGTGATACCACCGGCAACAACCAGTGACTCACCTTTGTTCGCCCAAAGATCAGATGCAACTTTTGCAAACATCGCAGCGTCGATACCCAATTTTTTTGCAGTGTCTGCAAATGGCGCCAACGCAGACTTCACATTGCCGTTACCAGCGTATGAAGAAAGACCTTTAACCACGATGATCTCGTGAAGAAGGCCCATAACAACGTCAAGTTGTTGTGAAGGCTTGATTTTGAAACGGATATCAGAGTTTGCACCCGTCAATGAGTAGTTGGAATCGAAAGAAACCATACGGCTCATGTTTTTAATGTCTTTACGACCTTGAGTGAACTGATGAGTGTAAGCCGTTGGATTGATCCAAGTACCCAAGAAGTCCGCTTCAACAGATACGATCATCTTAGCTTTGTCGAACCAGTACTGAGGCACAACATCGTCACCGTAAGAAGCTTTTTGACCATCACGGATTTCTTCGTGAGCAAAAGCATCCCAAACCACAGTCTTAGCTTTGAAGCCTTGAGCGAAGTCTGAAACTACAGCGCGAGTTGAAGGAGAAGCGATGGGGCCGGAAAGGATGGCCACGCCACCTTTTGCCAATTGCTCAACAACTTTTTTATCCAGCTCTTCCCATTTCACGTCGATGATTTGAGAGTTGGATTTCTTTTCATTGAAAAGATTGCGCTTAGGACCTTGTAGTCTTTCAGGATCATAAAGGGACATCAAAGTCGCTTGAGAACGAGCGCTCAAACCACCTTGAGTGAATGGATGCGCAGGATTTGATTCAATGTGAATCGGACGACCTTCACGAGTTTTGATAAGCAAGCCCATCGCATCGTTACCGTCGAAGTATGCAGAAGAATAGTAATTCGCCTGACCTAGAGTCACCTCTTCAGGCATTTTGTTGTATGGAACGATCTTTTGCACTGGACGGCGTACGCAAGACGCAGTCGCCATAGCCAAAGAAGCACCCATCAACTTCAAGAACTCACGACGAGCCCAACCGTCCTCACTGTCGCTTTCACGAAGTGGAGAGGATTTAAACTCAGTCTCTGCTTTCTCTTGAAACTCAGGACCACCGATTTTTTCTTCGATCGTTTCCCAGAATTTCGTGTCACGCACGATTTTCGGGCGCAACGCTTTTTTTGCTTCTAATTCATTATCATGATGCATTTCAGACATAATACCTTCCGAAACCCTTAGTAGTGACAAGTTGAGCAGTTAATTGGAGCTTTGTTCTCTGGTTGGCGGTGACAGTTCACACACCAGCCCATGGAAAGGTCAGAGAATTGCTCCACACGTTTCATCGTTTCGATCGGACCGTGACATGTTTGACAGTTCACGCCCTTCGCGATGTGTGCGCTGTGATTAAAGTGTACGAAATCAGGAAGCATGTGAACGCGAACCCACTCAACCGAGCCGCCGCTGTCGTAAGCTTCACGAAGTTTTTGAATTTCCGGTTTGTCTGTCGCTACTTGCAAGTGACAGTTCATGCACGTTGATAGTGCTGGAATATTCGAGTGTTTACTTCTTTCCACTTGATTGTGGCAGTATTGACACTGAATCTTGTTCGTCCCCGCATGCAGCTGGTGATCAAACGCAATTGGCTGCTCTGGAGCATAGCCTTTGTTGTAACCCCAACCTGGTTGGAATTTACAACCCGTGAGAAGTGTTGAAAAAATCATGAGCGCGCTCAAACAAGCTAACACGCCCGCCGTCGTACTTCTAAATACCCGATGCATAATCATCCTTTTGCTAAACTCCTATCCTCTTGTTGTAATTGAGGATTGAGGCCAACAACGCTGTCCTATATTTATTTTGCCCTTATTTAATGACTTAAAAGTCCAGTTGTCCATATTCTTTTTGCAAGCATATTGAAAAAGCGAGAGGCTTTGGGCCTCTCGCTTAGTTTTTATGCAGATCAAATTTCCTACGAACTCTACTCTTCTTAGGAATTTTTTGCCGATTTCTTACTGCGGCCTTGGCGCAAAACCCACACGTACAGCGCAAATAACAAATGTGCAGCCACAAAAGCAGACACATATTCAACGCCGCCCGCGCCGAATCCGTAAGAATGAAGCCCCGCACCAAGAACGAAGTTCACACCGTACCAAGCCATGATAACTAAAGAGAAAGTGATAATCGCTGTCACTACCATGCCGAAATTTTTGATCATCCCCGCATATCTTGCGTGTAGAACTGCCAAATAACCAAGAAGCGCAATCAACGCCCAAGTTTCCTTTGGATCCCATCCCCAGAATCGGCCCCATGAATAGTCAGCCCAAATACCACCCAAGATAATTCCCGGCGCCAAAAATGCGACGCCGATTTGCATGGATCTGTAAATAGCTGTCACGACCGCGCGAATTTTCTCGTGGTTTTTTTCTTCGCCCTTAAGATAGTAAAACAGACCAAGGTCGCCCAATCCGAACGCCAAAAAGAATGCGGCGTAACTGATAGTGATAGTCATCACGTGAATCGTCAGCCAATAATTGCTGCGTAGCACTGGTTCAAGCGGTTGCAAAGTAGGATCCAAAACTGCTGGCGCGAAGTCAGCAATCACCAATCCAAAAGCAGCAACCAACGTTCCCGCAAATAAAACAATGCGGAACTTATAGATCAGCTCAAGGATCGCAGCGAAAAACACGGTTCCCCATGCTACCCACACCACCGTCTCATACATATTTGAAACAGGAGCTCTCTCCATAATATACATGCGAATCGCAAAACCATATGTATTCAGGATGAAACCAATCGCCAGGAACACCCAGGCCGCTTTCATCAAAGACTCTTTAGAAAGAGCCCACACCAAAAGAATGGCAATTGCCGCAAGGATATAGAACACATAAGCCCAGCGGAACGGATGGAAACTGTTGTAGTGAACTTCCGCGTGAATTCGTGCGCTGTGATCATAAAGCGCAGGATTCTCCGCACGCGCTGCTGTTTCAAACGCGATGATCGATTCATCAAGCTTCGTTGCCGCTGCATCGATGTCTGCCTGGTTTGCACCACTTGCCACACCACCGATATAACTCACAAACGCCGTCGTGATGCCCATAAATTTTTGTTGAAACGCCTCTGGCAAATCGGCCACAGCAATCCAGTTATCCCCCTCTTTCGGAGGAAGAACTTTCAACATACGTCCTGCTGCCACTTCTTGAAAAACGAAGTACTGATTTTCCAGACGTTGCAAGGCCTGGAAGTACGGATTCAATTTTTCTTTGGCATCACGCTTTGCCTGAAGCTCCTGACGAAGCAAAGCAAAACGATCGCTGCCGAACAGCTCCTGGCCATTAAAGTATCTTTGATCCTTTGGAAGCTTCATCGCCTCCAAAACCTGGTGATTGCGAACTTCAAAGATCTTTTTGTCAGCCCATGCTTGAGGCGACAACATCCACGTCAGGATAATTTCTGTGGCTTTACGTCCCTCGTAGGAACTTTTCCCGTAGACAATCTCCAACATTTCCTTGGCAAAACTGTCGTAAGGCTTCAGTCGCCCGCCATCCTGAACCGGCAAATACTTCAGTTGGTCCCCGGGTTTCGCATAAGCAACCACACCAGAAAGGGACACTAAAACCGCTGTCAAAAAGAGTAAAAACTTTTTCATCTAATTTTTCCCGCCGTCTTTTTTCTTAGCTATCTTGAAATCCAAATGTTTAAACCACATCAAAAGAACGATACCCAGACTTAAAATCAGGGAACCCAGATACTTCCACGATCTGCCCGGATCTGCATTCACCGAAAAGATGGACGCCACAGGATGACCATTCTCCTCCTGGAAAGAGGCCTGGTAAATCGTCAGTCCTTTGTATTTTAGGGGCTCATTCATGGAGATCTCAATCTCTCCCAAATCCGGAACTTCAACCACACTCTTGTAAGCCGCAGCTCGCATCGTGCCCTGATAACGATCCACCACAAATGACTTCAGTTGAATTGGAAAACCGATATCGATACGACGGTTGCCGTAAGTCAGAAGATAAACCGCATTATCTGTGAATAATTTCACCATATCGTTCAACAACACCCAATGAGGCTTGTCCTGGAAAATAATTTTCACAGCGGATGTTGTCATCGGTGTAGGACGATCCATATCCTGCAGTTCCCAATCTTCCAAAGCCGATGGCAGGTATCTTAGAACACGGAAATCCAAGGCCATCTTAAATCCTGGGTCAAAAACTTCACCCTCTTTGATGAATCCGGATTTGCCGACTTTTTCAGAATCTTTGTAAAAGACAGCGTAGCGCAAGCCGCCTTTTTCTTTCACAGGCTCCAGGTAAATTTCATTGCGCATTTGCCCCTTTGCAGGGATCGGCCCCAGATGAACCTGAGCCGGACCGAAATCATGCGTTTGCAAAGTGCCAGCTTTTTTCTGAACCAGCCACTCGATCACATTGACGTTGGGATTTTGCACCTGGAAACGCAAACCGGAGCCTGCTTTGCCACTTTCATCAGCGATGACTTTACGAGAAGGCAGAACGTACTTTTTATACTCGACGATTTTGATATCGCCGGCATACACCGGGATCACCGTCGGCTTTTTTTCCGTTGGAGGTTTGACGAAGAAGTCCACTTCCTGCTCAAGGGTTTTCGTGTAACGATCCCCATCGAAAGAGCTGTAAACCACCAGATCGGTTTCAGATGTCTGCACCAGATTGTTTTTTTGACTGATATCGATTCGCATCGAGCCATCCAAGCCATACTTCATGGTCAAAAGACCACCGAACAACAAAATGATAATTCCGATGTGAGCCAACACGAAAGCCACGTGACGTTTTTTCCATGGCAGACGATCCACCATCACCGCAATCAAGTTGATCACTAGCATGCCCATGACAGTGTACATATACCAAGTATCGTAAACGAGCTTTTTGGCAGCGTAAGCATCGTACTTGGCTTCGACAATAGTCCCCACAGCTGTGATGACGGCAATTGAAATGATAATGAAAACCGCGAGCTTCAAACTTGCCAGCGGTCTATTCAGGCGCTTAATAACGGACTTCAAAGAAACATTTACCATAGAGCGGATATCTTTAGATGAAACCCTGCCCTGTGACTATGCTTTTCGGCCTTCGACACTCTACGTTAGGTGCTGCAAATTGTTGCGGATATAGCTGAGTGCAAAGCTGATTTTCTCCTGCACTTTTTTAGCTTCTTCAGGCTTCAGCTTCTTGGTCTTCTCATCCATGTAAAGTTCGCGATTCATTTCGACCTGCAAAGTATGCATTTCTCGCGTTGGATTGCCGTATTGCTCTGTGACGCGACCGCCAAAATACGGCCAGTTGTATCCAACTTTGAATCCTGCGGTCACATAGGCTGCGATCACCAGATCCTTGAATCTTGGATCACAGCTTTTCCCTTTGCTGTCGCTCACGACGATATCAGCGCGACGCTCTCCTGGATCACGGTGCTCACTGGTGCCGACTGAAGGCATGCTGTGCGCATCAATGTGATAAGTTTTAGTGTAACCTTTTGCGTGAAGTTTCGCGTAAAGGTCGCGGATATTACTATGGAAAGGCTCATACACCAAATTCACCAGCTCATCGTGTGATTGCTGACTCATTGGCTCTTTCATCAACTGATGTTTGTAGGTTGTGATGACCCAGTGAAAACCACGGTTGTGCATTCCTGCAGGATTTCCGTTACCGATCACAGAGCTCGCATCCACGTCCTCGGGAACACGATTCATATCAGCCGCATAACGATGCCACTCGGTTTTAACATAGGGAATCTGCAGTTTGTGCAGAGTGGGCTCATACAAAAAGTCAACGTAACGATCCACATCGCACATAACGATTTCTTCTGGCAGCGTATTCAACCAGGGAGTCTGTGGAGGGATTTTCTCTCCAGAATGCGGAATTGTTACCATCAACGGTGCTGTGATTTCCATAGGAACCTCTCTTGACCCCTTAACAGTAAAACGCGACACTTAAATTGAAAAGGGCAAAAGTTATGACGACACCTCCCAAAGCTAAGATCTATACACGTACTGGCGACAAGGGCACGACCCGTTTGGTGGATGGCTCCTGCGTCGAAAAGTTCAATCCCCGCGTCGAGGCTTATGGCACCGTGGATGAGTTGAACAGTTATTTGGGCGTCTGTCGGTCCTCATTGCGCGATTATCCGATCCTGCTTTCTTTGGATGACATCCTTGAAAAGATTCAAAATGAACTTTTCAATATCGGAAGCCTGCTTGCCACCGAAAAAGACGAAGTCTTCAAAATGTTGCCACCCATCACCGCAGAACAAATTCGCGTGGTGGAGCTAAAAATTGATGAATTGACAGCGGACCTGCCGGAATTGCGCAATTTTATTTTGCCTGCCGGCCACATCGTCGCCTCCCACTTGCATGTGGCGCGCACCTGCTGCCGCCGTAGTGAACGTCGCTCTGCTGAAATTGCAGTGCGCGATGAACGCTACGCCATGGCTTTGCAATACCTGAATCGCCTGAGTGATTTTTTATTTGTCGCTGCTCGCTGGGCCAACATGAAAATGGGACAGACCGAAGTCCTTTGGAAACAAACTTAAAGGTCCATGAATGAAACTTGAGATTGCATCACCTGAAGACTCCGCGGCCCTGGTTGAATTTTACAAAAGCTTCCCCTTGGACGGTCCTTTGCAGATCAAAATCGATCGCAATAAGGATTTTTTCGAGCCCTATGAAATCCATGGCGAAAAAGCCCTGACATACATCCTTAAAGACGAGGAAAAACTGGAAGGCATGGCAAGTTTTGTCGTGCGCGACGTTTTACTGAACAACAAAGTCCAAACCGTGGCCTTCGGTCGCGATCTGCGTATTGCCCAAAATCGTAAAGCCATTTTGGAATGGGGTCAGCACTTTTTGCCGGTCATGAATGAAGTCTCCTCTGTGCTTGATGCAAAATATTTCTTCACGGTGATGAGTTTGAACGAAGCCAAATCAATGAACGCCTTCGTTCGCCAACGCAACACCAAGCGCTCCCTGCCCCGCTATTATCTGTTCCGTCGACTGAATATGATTTCCCTGCACGGTCGCTTTCCGTGGGCGAAAAACCCACTTCCGCATCTGCGCATGCGCCATGGGAACGCTTCGAATGTCGATGCTTTGATTTACTATATTTCGCAAAAGTCCCGCTCTAAAGATTTGGCCACTGTTTGGGATGCACAAAGCTTCCACGATAAATTGGATCGCTGGCAGGGTTTGAAACTGGAAGACTTTATTATTGCGATTGATAAAAACGACAACATCGTCGGTTGCTGTGCGCCTTGGTCTGCAGAGGGCATGCAGGACTTCATCCCGATGACTTACAATTTGAAGGCCCATAATTTTAGGCAGTTCTTAAAGTTTGGCAAGATGCTGGGTTGGACCCGCACGATGACCAAGCCTTTTTCGCGACTGAAAATTGAAGCGAGTTTGAATTTTAAATATTTAAATTTCCTGCACGCAGATAACGGCGATATTTTTGAAGCCTTGCTATGGAAGGCCTTTGACGATGCCCGCGAAAATGAATTCCTGGTTTATAATCAAATGCGCTCGGAGTTTATCTATCGCAGGCCTATGGATTGGGTGTCGGCGAAGCTGCCGTTTGGGGTTTATCTGATGTTGCCGCCAGATCAGGAACCACCGTCGTTTCTGCATCCTTCCAACGAGCGCCCAATTGAAATGGAGCCGTTCTTTACTTTCTAAAGGTACGGCCTTACTTTTTGGATTTTAACGCGACTCTTCTTGGTAGCGCGGTAACTAAATCACACCCGACACATTACAGCGTCTTGATCATTATTATTTCATCGCAGAACGTACCATCGGGCTGCCTGTACGCCCGCGGCCTGCGCCCGCACTCTTGAAAACCGACTTTTTTATATAGCTGATAGGCTGAGTGATTTTCACTAAAAAGACTCAACTCCATTTGCGTGAGTCCTTCAATTTTTCGAACTTCTGATAGCAACTTTTGAAAAATCAAATACCCCAAACCCTCACCACGCATATCGGAATGAAGAGAAATACCCAAAGAACCCCGGTGTTTGGTTTTCGCACTTTTGCCGCCATTAAAATTTAGTATCCCGATAGTCTTGTTTTCATATTCTGCAATAATGACCAGACCTCGAAGGTCATCGTTGTGCTTTTGTATCCAGGCTTGCTCTTCTTCGACAGTTTTCTTTTTAAAGTCCTCGACTGAGCCAATAATATGCGGAGACGTTGCGGCGATTTCGACCATCGCTTGAATCATTCCCAGAGCGTCCTCTGAATTGGGGGACCTTAGCAGAACTTGTTTTTGTTTTTTTGTACTGACGACTTCTGAGGAAATTCGCATGGTGACTCCTTTGGATATCGTCACACTGGATAAGGAGCTCTGTCAAACTTCAGGTGTTGGCCTTCCCGCGCACTGACTCAATATTTCGGTATAGCGCGAACGCGCACTACACCGTCACATACATCGAAATTTCTTCAGCAAAAGTTCCGTCTTCAAGACGGAACGCATTTGGTTTTCTGCCGCACTCCATGAAGCCGACCTTTTTGTACAGATTGTAAGCCGGAGTATTCGGATGCATAACACTCAATTCAATTTGCGTGATTCCCTCTGCTCGCGGAACTTCTGCGAAAAGCTTTCTCAGCAACAACTCCCCGATACCGTCACCGCGCAGAGATGGCGCAATAGACATTCCCAAGTGACCGCGATGCAGATTCTTAAAGCGAATCCCCGTACTGAAATCCAGATTGCCAACGATTTTACCATCACATTCGGCCAATATGATCATATCCCGATTGGATTCTTGGTAGCGCTTGATCCAATTCTGCTCGGAGTCCTCGGACTTGGATCTGAAATCATCCGCAGTACTCAATATATACGGAGCCGTTTCCGCGACCTCGACCATGAATACCCGTAGCGCCTTGGCGTCCTCGATGGTTGGCGCGCGCAACGTGATAGTTTTACCTGTCTTACTTTTGGTGATTTCAGTTTTGATGTCCACTTTGACTCCTCAAAGTATTATCTTACCTTGATTCAAATTCCGTCAAACTTTGCATCCGAAGATAATTTTTATGGGAGACATAAGAAGCTAAGGGTCGTAGCTAAAGGTACGGCCTTACTTTCACATTCTCGTTTTAAATAACGCAGCTCTTCTTGGTCGCGCGGTTTAGAACTAATTGCCCGAGGTGAAGGTCTTATCCAGAACCACGCCCTCTTTAAAATTTATGGCGCAGTGGTTTTTTGCAAAACTGACTGTGGCTACACCCTCGGTGAAGCCCGCTGATTTCGCTGGCGAAAAAGTTCCTTTATTTGCTGCATTCACAACCTGACCTGTGGAATCCGTGAAGACCAGTTGTTCAAAAGCGGATGCGCCGATGAGTTCCATGACTTCAGAAATATTTTTCCCTGGCGTGATGGATTCACAAAAATTCTGAGCCTGTTCAAGGACCGCCTCGGATTTATTTTTATTATAATAAATACCTGCGATAACCACACAGACCACACCAAGAACCACTGCGATTTTTTTGAAAGCATTATTTGAATTCATACGTTGATTGTTTTATTTCAGTTTAATTGAGTCAAGCAGCAAAAAGGTCGCTTCAGAAGTCTATTTGTCGTTTAAGTTGTCATTTAAAACTTTTGTGTCGGCCAATTACTCCGTTACGCCGATTTCTTTTTTCTTTTCTTGATTTCCTACTTCCTACTTCTTACTTCTTATTTCTTATTTCTTATTTCTTACTTCTTATTTTCTATTTCTCCTCTCCCGCTTTTCCGCGCTACCAAGAAGCATCGCTTCAATTACTAAGATATTAGACTATTCTTCTTGCCATGGTTTTCGTGTGTTTAAAATGCCCACTCATGCATTGTTTCTTTTGATTCGCGAGCGACCTCCTAGGGAATTTTATGTGTCGCCACAGCTAATCCTCGATGATTTCACTGCACATTAGCGTCTCCTTCAGAGTGCATTTGGGTTTACAAATATCGGTAAAATTCGCCTTTTAAAACCCGTGATACAACTCTTTCAACAAAGGAGTTGATATGAATTTATCTGCACTATCAAACGAAGAACTAACCGGACGACTTGAGAAGCTGGCGCACTCAGAACGCAAGATTACTCATTTGGTTTTGAATCATATTAACGAAATGGAATCGCGCCGTCTTTATGCCGAGCTGGGATTTGATTCCATGTTTCGCTATCTAACCAGACATCTAAAATACAGCGAAGATGCGGCCTATCGCAGATTAAGTGCCGCACGAATTTTGAAACAAGCACCCCAAGTGGCGGAAAAACTAGAAAACGGCACTTTAACGTTAACGCAACTGACGCAGGTTCAAAATGCTTTGAAGTTGGAAGCAAAAATCAATCCCAATACGACTTCAGTGAGTCTACTACCTACGGTACTTGAAAAAATCGAAAGTAAAACTTCTTTCGAGACTAAATCCACCCTGGCCAAGGACTTTAATCTACCAATTCAAATCGCCGACTCAATCACACCCCAAAAGGACGATTCGGTTCGTTTTGAAATCACTTTAACTCAGGAACAAATGAAAACGCTGGAATCTGCGCGGGATCTTATGTCGCATCTAGTTCCAGACGGAAACTGGGCCGATTTACTAACTGTTCTTGCTGAAAAGCAGATTCACATAATTTTGGGTAAGGAACTTAGTAACCACGATGCCAAAAAAGAATTCACCAAGAAAACCAATGCCACTGTTGGTTTTAGTGTCGATGTCGGCGCCGGCGGCCCACTTTCTGTTGCCACTACTGACTTGAGCAAATCATCCTGCGTGAAGCAAAACTCAACGCAAAGCTTCTTGGTAGCGCGGAAGCGTTCGCAAATTAAAATCACAGACAAACGCAACCTACTCACAACTGCTGACTACTGCTGTGAGTATCGAAGCGCTAAAGGAATCAAGTGCAACTCAAAGTATCAGTTGCAAATTGACCACATTCAGCCAATTGCTTTAGGCGGAAATAACGAACCACAAAACCTAAGAGTCCTATGCCGGGCGCACAACTTGACTGAGGCAAGAAGATTAGGGTTGATTGCTGACTGATTGCCAGGAGACTTTCTAGAAGTAATAACTCAGATTAACACCATAAGAAGTAGAGGTCGTCTTCGCCGGATACTTTTCACCATTCATGAAGATCGTGCTTTCTTCTTCTGTTTCAGCGGTGGATTGGGTGAAAAAGGCCGAATATGTAATTCCCTTGTCGGAACCCCAGCCGAAGTTGAATGAAGTTTCCAAACGCTCATCACTGGCGGATAACTCACTGTAAAGTAAATTGGAAGGAATTAGATCTTCAAGATCGGCAAAATTACCCATAATCTGTCGAACACGAGCACCCAGGGACAATTTACCCAGACGCATTTCTCCGGCGACACTTAAACGTACTGATTCAGGTGGAGCCTTGATAAGTTCCAATGGATTCTCTTTCATCTCTAGATCCGATTGCGCCATTTTTTCGATACTGGCTTCGACTCTGAATTTTTTCGCCGTGAAACCTGAACCCACTCCATAACCGGTACTTTTAGTTTCTGCGGGCCAAACTTCCGTAGACCCCGGAGCTCCAGTTTGCGGATCGTAGTAGGTGTAACTGTAATCAGCCGTGGCAACCCTTTGCATAACATAGGCACCCACCGTAAAGCCGTTGATGTTATAAGCTGAACCCGCTTTTAAAAGGGTGTAGTCAATTTCTGCTTTAAAGTCATTGGCCGATACATCTGGCGGCGATCCCACACGAAAACGATTGAACGTATCGTACTTGGCTTTCGCAAACCCCAAGCCGATCAAACCAAAATCAACAATTCCCCCTCCGTACATGGACTTCGCGGAATTTGTGACATTGCGCAGTCCATAGGTTGTCGAATTGATGTGTTCCGTCTTCTCCCCGGTTTCATAGTCGAACATTCCCTCAAAAGTAACTTTACTCCCCTTGGTAGCACCAAAAAGAGTGTTCTTCTGTAGAGCAACATCTGTCTTCACACCACCCACGATTCCACCGGTAGTGATATCATGATTTTTATTAATATCCTTTTTACTGCCATCCAACGAAATCAAAGCCTGAGCTCGCAGATGAGCAACCCCGGGATTGATTGAACGCACACTGGGAAAAAAGGAACTGCTGGCGATTTGCGCCCATGCAGAAGTACAAGTTGTTGAAATAATGAACGATGCAATCAGCCCCTTCATCTACTAAATGAAGGCTTGCTGATTATCGATGAAACTGTCGCGAACCTGTGGCCAGAACCAGCCAAGATTTGGATCAGCCGCGATGACGTCTTTAATTTGAACTTCGACGTCCTTGCGAGTTGTAACCTCACGACGCAGCCAGAACTCCACTTCGTCATAGCCAGGGCCGATGACAGTGATTTCGACTTTGTCCATAAAGTGCAATAGATGTAAATCTTTGGTAGCAACGGCATTACCCGCCACTTTGGCGTTGATAAAATTGTGCACGACGTTCTTTAGTTCATCTAAAGAACGATGATTGATTCTTCTCAGAATCAAATCCGCACGCTGATCCCGATTGACCCAGCGTTGGTGTAAGCCTCTTTGCACAAGGTTGATCAAAAGAGTGCGTAACACACTCGGTATCTGACGAAATTCATCATCAGACAGTGACATTACCTGCATTAAGTCTACGTAGCGCGCCTGCTCCTGGCCGCGACGAAGGGAGGTAAGCACTTCAGGAATCCGCAAAACTGATTCGCGAATCCCCATTAGATCAATTCCTGCTCCATCCGTGAAGTAGAGAATTCTCATACTTCTATCATGGCCTATCTTCCGGGATTTTAAATGAAAATCAGAGCGTTAGGACCATGGTCCAGCATGTATTTTTTGATGCAGCCCGCCCCCAGATTTGGTACGATAGTCCGAGGCCCAAGGACTAGGTGCCGGAAATAACAAAGGATTTGCAACTGTGATTTCACGCAACCAGAAAAATCAGCGTCCACCATTTGAAAAATGGTATTCGTATATTTTATTTATCTTTATCGGTTACTGCGTGGCAGACTTGGCAATTCTTTCATATCGCGATCGCATGTTGCCACAAACAGCGCCACCGGCACACCCGAAAGCACCACCCGCATCCAGCTCTGTGAGCTCGGGCTTTTACAATAATATTACTTCCAGAAATATCTTCGCCTCCAATGGCCTGATCCCCGATCAACTCGTGGATAAAAACAAAGGCGTGGCAGAGCAAAAAGAAGCGGATCCGGTTCCGTCTCAATTGCCTTTAAATTTGATTGGTACACTTGTGCATTCCATTCCTGAAAAATCCATTGCGTCGATTGAGATCCGTGGAAAAAATCAGGTAATTTCTTATTCTGCAGGAAAAGAAATCGAAGGCATGGCGAACATCGTTCGCATCGAAAGACAAAAAGTGGTTTTCCGCAATCTGAATTCAAACCGCTTGGAATATATCGAGATGAAAAAAGAAGGCGGCAAACTTAATTTCGCCGCTGCCAAAGCGCCAACCACTGCTGGTGAAGTCAAAAAAGGCAATGACAATACTTTCACATTGTCCCGCGCGACTTTGTTGAAATATACCAATGATCTTTCCAGTATTTTGATGCAAGCCCGTGCAGTTCCGAATCGTGAACCAGGCACTGGCAACATCAACGGCTTCCGCGTTTTAGATATGCAACCTGGCAGTATTTATGAACAACTCGGCATCCAAAGAATGGATGTCATTAAGTCCGTCGACGGAAATCCTGTCGACAGCCCTGCCAAGGCGATGGAGTTGTACCAAACCCTGAAGAGCAACAATAAAGTTGTTCTTACGGTTGAGCGCAACGGCAAAAACGAAACGATGACATATAATATTCAATAAACTCCCTCAGGAGGAGAGAGCCTATGAAAAAATCAGTCAGCTTAGGAATTGCGTCATTGATGACAGCACAGCTGGTTACACCTGCGGCCCAAGCGCAGTTTGAATCATTTCCGCCACCGCCACCTCCACCGGATTTCGGCAATCAGGACAATAGCGGTTTCGCAGCTCCTGATTCCGGAGAATCCTCTGGCGTCATGCACGGCGGAACAGCGTCTGGTTCTGGTGATGAAGCCGGACAAGTGCTAACAAAAGCACAGAAGGAAAAATTCGCCAAAGCTCCGACTGAGGACATCACCAATAAAAACTTCTCGCAAACCATCGAGTCCTTTGACTATCCGAATGTGGAAATCACAGAGCTGGTTAAAGCCATGGGCGAGTTGACTGGTAAAAACTTTATCATCGATCCAGGCGTGCGCGGCAAAATCACGATCAGCGCACCTTCCAAGATCACAGTGGCAGAAGCTTACAACGCTTTCCTGTCCGCTTTGGCCATCAACAGTTTCACAGTGGTTCCTTCTGGCGGCTTCCTGAAAATCAAATCCTCCAGAAATGCCCAACGTGACAATATCGATGTTTACTCCGGTGCTTACTACCCTAACACCGACCAAATGATCACAAGAATCATCCACTTGAAGCACATCTCAGCGGCTCAAGTAAATCGTGATCTAAGAATCCTGCCATCCAAGGATGGCGAGATGAATATCTATGAACCAACGAACTCGATCATTATCTCGGACTACGGCGCAAATATCGACCGTGTGATGAGAATCATCAGCCAGTTGGACGTTCCGGGATTTGAAGAACAACTTGAAGTTATCCCTATTAAGTTCGCGAAAGCCAAAGACCTAGCGGACCTGGTGGATAAAATCGTCAACAAAGGCAATAAGAGCCAGGGTTCTGCACCGGGCACATTTACCGCAGGCGTTCCAAGATTCTCCAGATCTGCCGGCACTTCCGCTCAACAGGGCGCAAGCTTCTTTATGGCGATCCCGGATGACAGAACAAACTCCATCATCGTGGTGGGTAACAAATCCGGTATCGTGCGTATCAAAAAACTGATCAGCCAGCTGGATTTCAGAATCCGCGCTGAAGATTCCGGTGGCGTTTACGTTTATTACGTTAAAAATGGTGATGCCGAGAAAATCGCTCAAACACTTTCTGGCGTAACCAAAGAGGCCGCTCCGAAACCTGGCACTGGTGCCCCAAGTCTTCTGTCACCAATTGGTGGCCAGATGCAGGCTCCACAGGAGATTTTTGGCGGCGACGTGAAAATCACAGCTGACAAAGCAACAAACAGCTTGGTTATCACCGCTTCCAAACAAGACTACGAAGTGGTTTTGAATCTATTGAACAAAATCGACATCGCCCGCGATCAGGTATACGTCGAAGCGATCATCATGGAGATGAGTGCTTCTGATATCGACACTTGGGGTGTTGGTTACTACCAATACGGCGACAATGGTTATGGTAAAGTCGGTTTCAATGGCGGTATCGATTTGGCAACAATGCTAAGTCCTACAGGAGGCTCCGGTGCGATCCTGGGCTTCGGTTCCGGAAAAGTGATCGAAGTAACTCCGATCACAGGTGGCACACCGATCAAGATTCCATCTTTGGTGGGCTTCATCAACTTCCTGAAACAGACCAAAAAAGCCAATATCCTTTCCACTCCGACAATCATCGCTTTGGACAACAACGAAGCCGAGATCGAAGTGGGTGATAAAGTCGTGACTTCCATGCAGCAAAACGTGTCTGGCACGAGTGGCACTATCACGACGACGCCAACAATGGAAGATGCGACGATCAAACTTCACATCAAGCCATTCATCAGCCCGTCTTCAAACTCGATCCGTATGGAAATCAAACAACAGGTGACGCAGCTTTCTTCAGCCGCGATTCCAAAGGATTTCCAAAACAACACGCAGCCGCTGGCAAAACGTTCGATCAACACCATGATCAACGTGAAGAATGGCGACACGGCGATTCTGGGTGGTTTGATCAAGGAAGATGACATTGAATCCGTAGTGAAAGTCCCTCTTTTGGGCGACATTCCGATCTTGGGCTGGTTGTTCAAATCCCGTGATATTCGCAAGACAAAAACGAACATGGTATCATTCCTGACTCCGAAAATCGTTCGCAATTCAGATGATATGAACCACGTTGTTTCCAAACGCTTGGATGATCGCATAGAATATATCAAAGGCACTGGCGGAAAAGACCCATATGGGTCTACTATTGATCCAATCTACAGACGAGCAAAAGGCCAGCTTCCTCCAGAAGCAGCCCCAGCAGACCCTGAAGACGTAGAATAGTAATTAAGAAGGAATTTTAATGGCCACTGTGGATGTTCTGACAATTCTGTCCAAAGCTACTTCAATGACACAGGATCAAGTGCGTTCTGTGCTTGCCAACCCGTCGGTCGTAAGACCCGTGACCGTCGGGGAAGCTTTAAACCAGAAGGAATTCTCCACAGCGGATGAAGTCGTCAGTGATCTGTGCAAAGAGTTGGGATTGGATTTTATCCGCGACATCCCCGTTGCCGATATCAACGCCGACTTGATCCGGGATATCCCGATCAACTACGCAAAACAACATCAAGTCCTCCCCTACAAGGATGAAGCCGACCAAATGATTGCTCTTACCAGCAATCCGGTAAACCTTAAATCCCTGGATGATTTGAAAGTTCTGTTTGGCAAAAAAGTCCGCCCTCTGGTTACAACCACGATTCGTATTCAGGATGCGATCAACAAAGTTTACGAAAAATCCACTGCGAATCTTTCGGGCCTCGATGAAATCGACGAAGAGGATTACGATCTTGATGATCCGATCGTGGATCTTTTGGAAGCTGGCGAGGACGATGCGCCGGTGATCAAGATGGTGAACAGCCTTCTGTTCCGCGCGGTGAAAGAAAAAGCTTCGGATATTCATATTGAACCCTATGAAAAAGACATGGTCGTGCGCTTCCGTACGGACGGTGTTTTGATGGATGTCTTTAAACCACCTAAAAAACTACAGAACGCGATCACCTCCCGTATCAAAGTTATGGCGAACTTGAACATCGCGGAAAAACGTCTTCCTCAGGATGGTCGTATTCCGTTGAAAGTCGGCGGTAAAGATATCGATATTCGTCTCTCCACTGTTCCGACGGCTCACGGCGAGCGTCTGGTCATGCGTATTCAAGACAGATCCTCTGTGATCCTGGAACTTGAGCAGCTGGGTTTCTCAAGAGAAAACCTGGATCGCCTGGATGATCTTTTGGCTCGTAATGACGGTATCCTGCTGGTTACAGGTCCTACGGGTTCTGGTAAATCCACGACTCTTTATGGTTCATTAACGAAACTCAACAAGCCTGACGTGAATATCCTGACTGTTGAAGATCCGGTGGAGCAACGTATCCACGGGATTGGTCAGGTGCAAACCAACGCCAAGATCGGATTGACGTTCGCGGCGGGTTTAAGATCTTTCCTTCGTCAAGACCCCGACATCATCATGGTCGGTGAGATTCGTGACTTGGAAACTGCCGAACTTGCGATCCAAGCCTCCCTGACGGGTCACTTGGTTTTAAGTACTCTGCATACCAATGACTCTGCCGGTGCTTTCCCGCGTTTGATTGACTTTGGGGTTGAGCCTTTCTTGATCGCAACTTCAGTTATGGGCGTCGTGGCGCAGCGTCTGGTGCGTGTCCTTTGCCCACATTGTAAAGCTCCTTACGAGCCTACAGATTTCGAATTGTCACTGATTGGTGTCAGCCGGGAAGTTGCAAGCAAGAGCCACATCTGCAAAGCCATGGGTTGCTCGGAATGCGGGCAAAAAGGTTATTCCGGTCGTACGACGATCAGTGAATTGATGGTTGTGACTGATGATATTCGTTCATTGATCATGCAGCGTAAAGACGGTGCCACTTTGAAGAAACAAGCTTTGGCCAATGGAATGAAAACTTTCCGTGACCATGGTATTGCCAAAGTGCTGGCTGGTGTGACTACAATTGAACAGTTAACTACGAATACGCAACTGGATCTATAATATGCCAATTTTTGAGTACAAGGGCCTGACACGTGACGGAAGAAACACCAAAGGTGTGATCGACGCAGAAAATCTGCGTGCGGCCCGTACCAAACTCAAAAGAGATAATATTTATGTTGTTGATATTCGCGACAAGAAAAAATTAGACACGAAAAAGTCCAAAGGCGCTCCCCGCGCCACCAAAACCGTTCAAGTTAAGGATCTTTCCCTGATGACTCGTCAGTTGGCGACTCTGGTAAAGGCGAATATCCCCTTGGTGGATGCATTAACTGCGATTGCTGAGCAGGTTGAAAATCCGACTCTTTCAGAAGCCATTGCCGACTGTAAGAATATGGTGAACGAGGGTTCCCCTTTCCACAAAGCCCTGCAAAAGTACCCGAATATTTTCACCAAGATTTATATTTCGATGGTAGAAGCCGGGGAAATGTCAGGAAGTTTGGACGTGATCCTGATGCGTCTGGCGGAGTTTACTGAAGCCCAGGCCGATCTTCGTGCCAAAGTTTCCAGCGCCATGACCTACCCGATTATCATGCTGGTTGTGACGATGGGTTTGCTTTCGTTCCTATTTATCTTCCTGATTCCTAAAATGGTCACAGTGTTCGAGTCCGCGCCAAACCTGGTGCTTCCTTGGTACACTGTCGCTTTGATCAATGCCTCTCAATTCATGGTGAATTATTGGTACATTATCTTTGGTGCGATCTTTATTGCCATTGTGATGTTTAGAAATTGGAAATCCAGCCCAACGGGCCGCGCTCAATGGGATGCAATTTCTTTGAAACTTCCGATTGCAGGACCTGCGGTGCGCATGGTGGCGGTCTCCCGCTTCACTCGTACTTTGGCGACACTTTTAACAGGCGGCGTTCCGATGCTGACCGCTTTGGATATCGTTAAGAACGTCGTGGACAACAGCGTTCTTTCCGTCGCGATCGAAGAGGCCCGCAACAATATCGCGGAAGGTGAATCGATTGCCGGTCCTTTGAAAAAATCCAACCAGTTCCCGCCGATCGTAATCCACATGGTTAACATTGGCGAAAAAACGGGTGACTTGGAGAACATGCTGACTCAGGTATCAGATGCCTTCGACTTCCAGGTTAAAAACAAGTTGGAATCCCTGACGTCTTTGATGACACCAGTCGTTACTGTTTTGATGGGTTTTGCGATTGCGATGATCGTATTTGCGGTCATGGTTCCGATGTTTGAAATGACCAATATCGCTGGTTAGTTCGGTCTTAAAAGTTTAATTTGAGACATCCTACAGGAAGTTAAAAGTTTACTTTAACTTCCTGGTCAAAATACCATCCTCTAAGGACAAATTCTGTAAGACAACAAGACAAAAGAATGTGCCAAGTCAGAAGCATCTCTTTACCACGACCTTGCGCTCTGTTAGTATTTCATTCGGCAACAAGGAGTTTTAAATGTTAGCTATCAATAACCGCAAGGGTATGACTTTGATCGAGATCATGATCGTCCTTGCTATCATCGGCGGTATCTCTGCACTTTTGCTTCCACGTCTGACTGGTTCCATGGACAAAGCTAAAGTTAAAGAAACCAAAATCCATATGGGTCAGATTTCCAATGCTTTGCAAATGTACTACACAGATTGCAACAAGTACCCGCAAACGCTGGAAGGTTTGACGACTCAAGATCCAAACTGCAGCAACTGGGGTCCTGAGCCTTATATCAAAAACATCAAAGACCGTTGGGAACATGACTATGTTTACGAACTTAACGGCAGCGAAATTCATTTGAAATCTTTCGGTAAAGATGGACGCGAAGGTGGCTCTGGCTACGACGCTGACATCTCTTTGGACGATCTTTAGTCCATTATGAATCGTCGGGGCTTCACCCTCATTGAGGTGATGATTGTACTTGCCATCATTGGCGGTTTGGTTGTCATTGGGGCCCCACGACTCTTTAAAGCACAAACGAATATCCGGGCCACCACACGTCAATTCATGGCTCTGACCAAAGATATTCGCAACAAAGCCCGCATCTACAATTCCACTTACCGCCTGGTTATTAATATCGATGGCGACAAAGCCGGCCAGTACTGGGTTGAAAGAGCCAACGGCCCGACTCCGATTGATCCGGCAGCGGCAGAAAAAGAACGCGACAGAATGAAAAGCAGCTTCAAAGATGAAGATGCACCACCGCCGAAATATGCGATGGACACTACTGTTTTGAAAAAAGAAGCGCAACTACCGGGCGCTTTCAAATTCGTACAAGTCGAAACGGTTTCAAGTAAAGATCCCATCACATCCGGAACCGCTTACATTCACTTTTTCCCGGAAGGATTTGTAGAGGCCTCTGCCATTCAGATTTCCGGGGCAAATAATTCCATTTGGACTCTTGTTTTTAATCCTTTAACGGGTCAAGCTGATATCATAGAGAAAGCTCAATCGTTAAAGGGACTTCAGCGGTGAAAAATAAAGGCTTTACATTGATCGAGACCGTGCTCGCACTGGTCATCCTCTCCTCCGGGTTGCTGTTATTGGCAAATTCCTGGGGCGGAAGTTTCGCTTACGTTCGCAAAGCCCAATTCGCCACCGAAGTCACTGCCCTGCTTGAGCGAAAAATGGCCGAGATCGAAATTGAATACGCCGGCAAATCCCTTGATTCCATCCCTGAAGACAAAGAAGACGATTTTGGATCCGAGTTTCCGCAATACTCATGGAAAATGGAATCCAAAGAATTTGAAGTCCCCGACATTTCAGCAACCCTAACTGCGCGTGAGGGCGGTGCCGATGAAATGTCCCTGACGTTGATGAAGACGCTGACTCAGCATCTTTCCAAATCCATCAAAGAAGTAAAAGTCACAGTGATTTACAAAGGCAGCAAAAAGCCAATGAGCTTTTCTGCCACTCAGTACTTTGTCGACTATGATCGCGAAATCCCTCTACCAGGGGGCATGTAGTGGTCACTTCGCGCCGTGGTTTTACGCTGATTGAAGTTCTGATCACCATTGCCATCCTGGGCACGATGACGGTTTTGGTCGCGCAATCAATTCAACAAAGTGTGAAAATGAAAAACAAAGTCACCACCCAGGTGGATGATGTTTCCCATCTGCGCGATGCTGTTCGTTTGATTCAAAAAGATGTGAACCTGGCCTACCACTATCGCGATGTCGAAAAAGAACTCACAGATCTATTGGCTAAAAAAAGCCAGCCGACGCAAGCGCCGGCAACCCAGCCCGGTTTCCCAGGATTTGTTCAACCTGGAATGGCTCAGCCTTCTGCTTTTGAACAACAACAGCAAAATCGCGAAGTTCCCCGCAAAAATCCCGAAACCCAATTCGTGGGCACAGAAGAGACTTTGAACTTCGTCACCATGAACAACGCGCGCACCATTCGCAACTCCCCGCAGGCGGATTTTATTGAAGTCGGTTATGAACTGAAAGAATGCAAAAGCCTGAATGAAGCTGGTGGTTCTTCCAAGTGTATCTGGAGAAGATCCTCTCCTGTCGCAGATCTGGATGTCACCAAAGGCGGCCAGGAAACTGTTTTGCTGGAAAATGTCAGCGAGTTTAAATTCCGCTACATGGGTAAAGGCAAGCAGGACTGGGTGTCCTCGTGGCGTACAGATCAGGGCGGCGATGGCGCCACTAAAGGCAAATTCCCGCAGGCGGTGGAGCTTTCGATCACGGTGACCAAAAAAGAATCCGGCAAAGATCGCAAGTACTCGATGCAAGTGATCATCCCGATTCATTTCACCAACAATCCAGACGACACCAACACCGGACAAGCGACCCAACAGCAAGGTGGCCAGGGTCAACAACCAGGTCAACCAGGAGGGGCTAACTGATGAACATTTTTAAACCCCTTCGTAATAACCGAGGAATGGCGCTGATGATTGTCACCGCCTGCTTGATGTTCATCATGTACTTCGCAGTTGAACTGATTGCCGAAACGCGCATTGAATACGAAATCAATTCTTCCGGCATGAATCGTATTAAAGCTTACTATGCCGCCAAATCCGGCATGCAGCTTTCCTTGTTGCGCGTGAAAATTTATCAGACAGCACAAAATAAATTCGGGCAGCAATTGGGCAGCAACAGTCCGCTATTAAACATGATCTGGCAGTTTCCCTTTGCCTGGCCCATGCCGATTCCGGATGAGTTGACTGCAATTGACAAAGACAATTTCAAAAAGCTGGTTAAAGACTCCTCGATGGATGCAAGCTACATCACCACCATTGAGGATGAAGGATCCAAGATCGATATCAACGACCTGGTCTCCCCGTCTGAAACTTTGCGCAAGATCACCAAGCAACAGATTGTAAATGTCTTCCTGCAAAAAATGAAGGAAGACGAAAAGTGGGCCCGCGAAAATTCCAACACCAACTTTGAAAGCGTGGTCAATAACATCGCGGACTTTATGAGTGACAAATCCCAGTCGGCAAATGGCGGCGACAAACGCGCCACTTATTCGAGCATGAACTCTGAATTCCAGTCTGATTACTTTCCGCCGAATCGCAGTTTCCGCACGATTTCTGAACTGCATTTTGTGCCGGGATTAACCGACGAACTTTACGAGATTTTAGAACCACGAATCACCATCTATGGCATGAAGGGTATCAACCCCAACATTGCGACCAAAGACGTTCTTAAATCCCTGGATCCCGGCATGACTGATGAAGCCGTGACTGAAATCATCAAGCGCCGTGACGATCAAAATCAAGGTGGTCCGTTCAAGGACGCCGATGACTTCTGGAACTTTGTGACCACCAAGAATGTACGTCTTGAAGGAAAACCTGAAGACGTGCCATTGGTGTTTGATGCCGTATTCAACTTCCGCATTCGCAGCACCGGAGAGTTCGCACGCTCCACCAGCGAGATCACGGTCATCACGATGGATTTGAATAAAACTGTCGCAAAAATCAAAGACTACGTCGACAAAGACAAAAAGGCCCAAAACCCTGGTGCCGACACTGGGAATCCCGGTGGCTCCGGCTCTGGCGGCTCTGGTTCCGGCGGTTCAGCTGGTGGTGATGGCAAGACACAAGGCAAATCAGACCCGATTCCCAAAGGCCCTCCACGCATTGTATTTTGGGGTGAAAGATAGCCTTAGGTCGAGCCCTTGCGAAGAGGAAAGATTTTACTTAAGTCCAAAGGCAACATATACTTAGACCATTATCTCGTTCATGGAGGAACGGTCTTTGAAATCACTTGGTATCGACATCGGGTCAAGCAGCATTAAAGTTGTTGAAATGCAATCGACGACGAAGGGCTTTCAAGTCATTCAGTTCTTCGAGCATGTTCTAAGCACCAATCCTCAAAGTGATTCCGAACTGGAGATCATCGAGTACTTGCGTGATCTTTTAGGCAAGTACGATCACTCACAAACCCGCTTCATCATGGGACTTCGTCAGGATCGCGTGGCGATTCGTAACAAGTTCTTCCCATTCAGTGATCGCAATAAAATTTTCAAAAGTTTGGCCTTCGAGCTTGAGGAAGACCTTCCCTTCTCCAGCGACAACGCGGTCTTTGATGCGAAAATCATCCGTACGGTCGGCGGTGGTGCTGAAGTTCTGGCTTGTGCCGCTCCTAAAGTTCACGTTCAAAACCTGATCGACAGAGCCAAAGACATCGGCGTTGAGCCCTTTTTGATTTCTGCGGAAGGCACTGCTTTCGGCAATATCTTTGAACGCTGGAATGAGGCTCCTCCGACAACAATCAGCAATCCACAAAACTACGACATCTCCGAATACAAACCCCTTCGCCACGTGCGCTTGGTTTTGAATATCGGTCATACTCGCACTTTGGTTTGCGCGATCGAAGGCAACTCCCTGACGGGTGTGCGCTCCCTTCTTTGGGGCGGTAAGAACATCGCAGAAGCGATTGCGAAAAAATACGAAATTCCTTATCAGGAAGCTTTGCGTGAATTGCAGACAAAGGCGTTCATCCTGACCAATAAACAGGGCGCAACTTTCGATCAAGTGACGTTCTCTGAGACAATTGCCAAGTGCGTTCGCGAAATGACTCGTGATCTGCAACTTTCAATTTTGGAATTCAAAAGCGAATTCAATGCTGAGATTCTGAATATCGGATTGACCGGTGGCACTTCGCAAATCCAGAATCTGGGTCCTTTCCTGACTCAGGCGCTGGAGATCCCGGCAAATCGCCTTTCCGTCTTGGATACAATTCCCAATGTGACTTTCGAACGCTCCCAAGCCAACTCCGCAAAGTTGGGCGTGGCGGTCGGCCTTGCCATCGAAGGATTCAAAAAGCCCCGCAATCCTCCGATTAATTTCCTGCGTGGTGAGTTCGCCCGTCAAAACCATCAGTTCAAAGCTCTTTGGGAAAAATGGGGCCACACTGCCAAGATCGCAACAGCGGCTTTGGCGGTTTTATTCGTCTACTCTTACCTGCGTGAAGATTTCGCATTGAGCCTGGCTGAGCGTTCTCAGGAAGTATTAAAGACTCAAGCCAAGAACGTGGCGAACCTTAAAGGTCGCAATGCCACTGAGTCAGGAATCAAAAAGTATATTCTGGAAAACAAGAAACGTGCGACAGATCTAAAAACCCTGTCCAGCGTGGCCAACATGAATTCCGCCCTGGATATTATGAAGAAAGTGACCGACGCGACTCCTGCGAAAAACGCAGTGACTCTGGATGTTCGCACTTTCAACATCCGAGACACGCATGTGGTTTTGGAAGGCTACGTCAGCTCCCCGGCTGAATTAAACCTTTTGCAAAAATCACTTTCCAATATCACGGTGGATGGTCAGATTAAAAATCAGACATCGGGATTGGGATCGTTGCCAGGACGCCAGGCTTTCTCTTTCAGCTTTAACGTAGACCGCGGCATTCAGAAGGTGACTCGATGAATTTAGATGATTTAAAAGACAGATTTTCCTCTGAGTTTCGCTCAACCTGGGATCGCATCCAGGAAAGTGGCGCCTACAATCAAATGCGCGACCGCTACGAGAACATGACTCCCGGAATGCAAAAGCTGACCATCTATGGCGGCATTGCACTGGTGACGTTGATGGTTCTGTCTATTCCCTATGGATACTTCAGCGGCTCCAGCGAAGCCGTGGGTGAATTCGAAGGCAAGCGTATGACGATTCGCGAACTTCTAAAAGTTTCCCGCGAAGCTTCTGAAGTTCCAGCCATCCCTCAGGCTCCCCCGATGGACGCCATTCGCAGCACTGTTGAAAACATGATTCAATCCGCTCACCTTTTACCTGAACAGGTCAAAGGCACGCAGTCCACGGGCGGCTCCAACTTGATTCCGACAAATTTAAGTGAAGGCGGCTTGCAAATCACTCTGGCAAAATTGAATCTGCGCCAGATTGTTGATTTGGGCTACAAATTCGCCAACATCTCCCCGAGTGTAAAAATGGCCGACATGACGATGACCGCAAACCGCGAGGACAATCGTTACTTCGACGTGGTTTACAAACTTGTGGCCTTGGCAGTTCCCGCTCCTCCGGTAATTGCTGCCGAACCGGAACCTCCGGTAAAAAGAGGCAACCGTGGCAGAGCCCGCTCTGGATCGGATGAATAATGGAATACATCATTAAGTTTTTCAAATCGCTCAAAGAAAACAAAGGACGTCTCTTCGTCATGGTTCTTTCTGCGATCATCTTTCTTTTTGTTCTTTTCCCGTTTGATGACTTGAGTGATTTGATTTCGTCTCAAGTGGCCAAACTGAGCAATAACTCGGTTTATGTGACTTTTGACCGTTTGAAAATGAGCCTGGTCCCGCAACCTGGCGTTGAAATGGAACAAGTCTACATCGAGTCCATCAGCACACCGGCGTTGACCGCCAAAGAACTTACTATCACTCCGTCGATCCCCGGCCTGATTCAACAAAAGCCTTACGGTTCTGTTTCCGCAAAGGGCTTGCTCAAAGGTGACGTGCAAGTTTCCATGGGTAAAGGTTCTCGCAGTGACAACGGCGTTGAAAGACAGCGCATCGAAGTCAGCGCCAAGAAAGTGGCTTTGAACGACGTTCGTGAATTGGCGAATCTTCCGATTCTTTTAAAAGGTCAGTTGAATCTTGAAACCACGGCTTTGGCTGATTTAACGTTCCAGGAACAACCTGACGTTGAAGTGAACCTGACGATCAATCAATTCGAACTTCCGCCATCCAACGTGAATACTCCGATGGGGCCTTTGACCTTGCCAGAACTAAAACTAAGCGCTGTGGAGCTTAAAGGCCGCCTGGCAGCGGGTCGTTTCGTGATCGAGAGTGGAACCATCGGTAAACCTGGAGACGAGCTGCAAGGCACTGTTAAGGGCGATATCGGCATTATGATTGTGAACCGTGGCGGCCGTTTTGGTCAGCAAATCGGCGCTTACAATTTCGAGATCGATTTGCGCGCGAAAAAGAGTTTCCAGGACAAGGCCACTCTGTTCCTGACTTTCATTGATGGCTATAAAACGCCAACCTCTGAAGGGGCTCAGTATAAGTTCAAATTATCGGCCGCAAATCCTATGATGCCGCCTAGTTTTGGCGCCGTGCGCTAATCCGCATTTCAAACCGCTCCCCATCTCTATTTGATTATACCTGACACAGGGCTGTGCTTAAATGTTGCTCAGCTCCAAATCCAAATAAATTAAGGGAGTTGTCGACTGTTGACATAACTCCCAATCTGACAAAAAACCTTATGGTTATCTTATTTGGAGGGAACAATGTCTGGAGTAAATAAAGTTATTATCGTAGGTCGTCTTGGTGCTGATCCAGAAGTGAAAGCAATCGGAAGTGGGAGCACTGTAGCTCGCCTTAACATCGCAACTAGCGAATCATGGGTTAAAGATGGTCAACGTCAGGAAAAAACTGAGTGGCATCGTGTAACTGTATGGGGCAAATTGGCAGAAATCTGCGGCAAACATCTTGCTAAGGGTCGCCAAGTTTATGTTGAAGGTAAACTTCAAACTCGCTCTTGGGAAGACCAACAAGGTCAAAAACGTTACGCTACTGAGATCGTGGCGAACACAGTTCAATTCCTGGGCGCTGCTGGTGCAGAAGCTGGTTCACGTTCTAGCAACAATTCAGGTGGTGGCGACGATTTCAATTTCAACGATTTCGGTCCAGAACCAAGCTTCAACTCTAATGACGAAATTCCTTTCTAGGATTTTGTTTTAAACGTTGATTACGGTACGGGCTTTTCCCCTCTGGGTGGAAAGCCCTGCTCCGCTCACCCGGCCATCCTGGCCTTGCCCGACTTGAATACCGCATCCTGCGGGTCGGGAGGATTCGCTTCTCAGGGCTTTCCACCCAGAGGGGAAAATCCCGAACTTGTTTCTTCTTTAAAATAAATACTTCGAATGGAATTTCTCTTAGAATCTTGCTTGGGAGATTGTTGGGGAGTCGTACTTTGTTTTTTGTTGGACGAAGGGCTTGATTGGGTTTGGGGTTTTGTTTTTGTGGCTGGGGGTCTTTATACTTAATGGAGTATGAAGATTGCAGCTTTGGGTTTGATTTCATTTGTGTTTTTGGCGGGTTGTTCGGTTTATAAATCCGACGGTCGTAATCAGTTTGAGGCTGCGGCTCCGGCTAAAATTTCCACTTCGTCTGTGGATTCCTCTTCGCATATTTACAAGTTAACCGGTTGTCGCAATCAAAGCTTTATTGAAACCTGGTTTAATGATGAATTTCCTCGTGCCAATTATGAATTGGTGTTGATGGATAATGATCTTGAAATCTGGCGCACCACTCAGCCGGGAGTTATTCAGGTTAAAGCCTTTCAACGTGACGATAAAGCGGTTCAATCCTGCTCCTATGAATTTGCCAGCGTGGCCGTATGGGAGTTGTACAAAGATGAATTTATCCGCGAACTCAACAACAACCTGATGATCAGTGAATAGCGAATGAAAAAAACACTTCTCGCCTTTCTTGTCAGCATTCTGTTTTCCCTCCCCGCCTTATCGGCCAATGTCACTGCCGTCAAAGGTGGTAAAGTCATGGTGGACCTACAGGGCGCGGAAGTTCAAGCTGGTGACGAGTTCTTTTTGATCAATCCTGCAACGGGTAAAAAATCTGCGATCATTCGCATGAAGCAAGTCAAAGGCGGTCGTGCCATTGCGGATGTGTTGCAAGGACGAGGCGCTGTGGGTGCCACACTTCAGGCCAAAGCAGCCACTACTAAAACAGCCAAAGCTTCCAAACCAAAATCCTCTGCCCCTAATGAAGCTCTGGCCAAGGCCTCCACTCCCGACGAGGAAGCTGCAGCCTTTGATAAAGCCCGCGACATGAGTTACCTGCGCACTCTGAAAAACTCCTACGGTGTATTTGGGCAATTCGGCATGGACTCGATGAAACCCACGATCAAAGAAAATCCAGCGATCAACCCCACTGAACAACCGCAACTCAAAGGCACGGGCCTGGGTGCCGGTGGTTTTTATGAATGGGTTCTGACCAGAAATATCACTGTGAACACTTCCGGCGTCCTTGAACAGTTTAACGTCACGGGTAAGACCGACAGAAACGTTGGCTGCAAAGGCTCCACCAATTGTTCTGCAAACATCACTTATCTTTCCGGCTATGCCCTGGCGAAATACTATTTCACCACAACTGAAATCCGCTCTTGGGCGGGCGTCGGTGGTGGATTCCTGATTGCCATGTCCAAATCAGCAACGGCTCTGGATGAGAATCAAATCGCCACGAATCAGGTTCTGACTTTGGCAGCTGGTGGTGATTATCAATTGAATCGCAAAAACTATATTCCATTCAGCGTGGAGTATGTCTACTTCCCGCCTTCCGACACAGTCACGGCAAGCGCCATTGTTTTTAAAGTCGGCTACGCCTGGCAGTAAACTTTAAGACGGCAACCAAATAACAAATCGGGTTTGTTTGGACTGAGCGTCCAGATAAAGGCGCCCTTTATGGGCTTCGACAATCCCCACACTGATGCTTAATCCCAAACCAACACCTTTACCAACTTCTTTGGTGGTAAAAAATGGCTGCATCATGCGCTCGCGCACCTCTGCGGGAATTCCGGGACCGGAGTCAGCCACACTGATTTCAACTCCACCTTTTTGGAACTGCGCCTGCACCGACACCTTCTTCACCGATTCGTGTTCAACGGCATCAAAGGCATTGTTCAAAAGATTCAATAAGACCTGGGAAATCTGATAAGGACGGCACTTCACAATCATTCCGGGCTCGACGGAAACCTGCAGTTGAATGTTCGCCAGTTTGAATTTCTCATGACAGAACGCCAAAGTGTCATCCACGATCAAAGAAACTTCTGTCGACTCCAGTTCATCCAAAGCCGATTCATGGGCGTAACTTCTTAGGCCCTTTACGATCTTGGCAATACGGCCCACCATGGACTCCACAGAATCGATCCGCTTATTGAGCTCGACATCGTTGCCGAGTCCTTTGCTGTTCAGACTCTTGCGGATCACACTCATGTAACCACCCATGACCGCCAGAGGATTATTAATCTCGTGAGCAATGCCCGCAGCCATTTCCCCCAGCGAAGCCAAACGTGATGAGACCATGACTTTTTCTTCGCGCTCCTTCAACAGACGCTCACGTTCTCTTCGTTGCGTGATATCCTCTCCCACAACCAGATACCCGTTTGTTTCGCCCTGCTCACCGGAGACTCTATGCAGGGACAGCAGAAAATTAATTCTCTTGCCGGATTTTGATACGAAAACTCTTTCGTAACCGCTGGCATCACCAGATTCCAGAATGGCTTCCAAATAAGTGGGTCCCAACTGCAGCTGACGCTGAACCTTTTCTTCCATTCGACTGCGGTACATCAGGGCATCGGTATGCTCTGCCAAGGTGAACACAGGCCGACCCAAAAGATCCTGATCCGTATAACCCAATAGATCTGTCGTGGCTTTGTTCAAACTTAAAACATTTCCAGAACTGTCCAGCTGCAATAACAACAGCGAAACGCTGTCACGCCCTGCCTTATGCCATTCATTCAGTTCACGCATTTCACGCTCTGATTGCCGGCTTCGCAAAAAGAACACCAGACTAAGAGACATCAAAATGGAAACACTAACGCCAAAAATTAAAAGTATCGTGGGAAGACTTGAAGAGTTGGTGCGAACCAAAGCGGGATCTGGTGTCAGCATAAACGTCCAATTTGCGTTCAATGCATGATACTCCGCGGTCTCGGCCCAATCGTTCAGATAGTACTGCGGGATGTCCTTGTTTTCCATGAACAGATGACCGTCATCATCTGTGATTTGCACAAAATAGTCCGGCGCCTTCGCCGCGTTATTAAAAAATAAATTCGCATCCAGAGCGATACTCAACACCCCCAGAAGCTCATTGCCTCTGAAGACCGGATAGTACATCACCAGCCCCTCGCCCCCGGTTTTCAACGGAACCATATCAGAAATTGTGGGCTGTTTTGTGCTGATCACCTTATCAAAGAGCCCCAAGGAACCTGGCTGCTCGGAAAGCTTTAAACCATTAAAGTTAATATTCTCACTGATGGGATAATGCCACTTTACCAGTCTGTCATTACCAGCCCACATGACCCTGCGAATGCCTTTGATCTCCTGGATAAACATTTTTGCATCCAACTGCCAGGAAGTCTCGCCCCGATAATCATTAAGGACGAACCTCTCTGCCATATTTGCCAGAGAGCTGTTCATAAAGCGAAATGTGGAATCAAAACCATCCAGCATGGCACTAAGACGAATCTGCGTGATGCTTCGATTTTTTTGATAGTCCTTGATAATCAAAACCTGCTGAAAACCAATAGTGGCAAATACACCAATTACCAGCGCATAGTACGGACGAAACGATTTACGGTGATACCCCAAAGACAACATCCGGCTGCGCAGCTGCAGAACCAACGCCACTGACAAAAGAACAATACACACCGAGGTGTGAGGAGCCATTTTTGAAAAACTGCCCCAACCAAACTGTGAGTTGATGGAAAAAACATTTCCACTTAATCCGACAACGCCCACACAGCACACCATCGAAGCTACGGTCATTCTGACAAATCGGCACAGCAATGTCGTTTTATTAAAGAAGATTCCCAGCCCCAGCAAAAAAGCCGCAATACAGGTACTTGCTGCCGAGCGCCCCGGAAAGCGCGTTCGCAGGTTTTCAAAATCCCTGACGAAGAATTCATCAATTCCAAAACTCTTGCCCAAGGGGTACTGCAAAAACATGGCACCGGCCAAAATCATCACCACGATGGCACAAGCCCGGCCCACTTTGAAGTAATCCCGGTCTGAAAACAAAACTCCCAGGGAAATAAATGCCAACAGAAAAGCCGTATTAAACAGCATCGGAGTGTAGTTAAGTCCCAAGCGTATGGACCCAGTATCCTGCACCAGCCACCCCACCATCACAATGGCGGAAATGACCAGCACCACGAAACTTAGTAGATTGTGCGATTTAGGAAGATAATTACTGTATGACACGTGTGACACCGATGATGCCTTTGATTTTTTGAATCTCGTAAATCGCTTGATTCAACTGGACCGCATCCTTTACGGACACTTCAAAGTTACACACGGCTTTTTTGTCTTTGGTCGTACGAATTTGCGCAGACTGGATGTTAATTCCTGACTGTGCAAAGGCTTCTGACATGGATTTCAACAATCCCGGATTATCCTGGGATATGATTTTCAGGCGCACAATGCGCTCTTGCCCGTCACCGGCCACTTTCACGTTCCAGGTCACATCCACTTTGCGAAGCTGATCGAATTCAAAGGCTTTGCTGCAGTCACTGCGATGGATTGTGATACCGCGCCCACGACTGATAAAGCCCACAATAGGATCTCCTGGGATTGGATGACAGCACTTCGCGTAATGCACCAGCATGTCGTCCATACCATCCACAGAAACCAGGGAATTGGTTTTGCGGGTCTTGTGAGTTGCCGCCCGCATGACTCTTTCCATGAAAGTGGAGTCTTCGGTTTTTGCAGCTTCTTTCGCCAATCCCTCCGGCGAAAATTTTTCCACCAGATGACGGGTTTCAAGCTTTCCGTAACCCACGGTCACGAAAAGTTCTTCAAGATCCTTCAAGCCGTTGTCTTTCAAATACTCTTCAAAGGCCGGGCCTTTTAGATATTTTGCAGCGGCCATTCCAAACTTACGGAATTCTTTTTCAACCAGCTCTTTGCCCAAAATGATGGAGCGACGACGCTGCTCTTCTTTAACGAAGGCGCGAATCTTGGCTTTGGCTTTATTGGTAACAACAAATTTCAACCAATCCTTGGAGGGCTCCTGCCCTTTACCAGTGATAATCTCCACTGTGTCGCCATTGGACATTTGGTGCTTCAGCGGAACCATCTTGCCATTGACGCGAGCACCGACACACTTGTTACCAAGTTCGGTGTGCACGGCATAGGCGAAATCGACCGGTGTTGCACCTTCTGGAAACTCACGAACTTCACCCGTCGGAGTGAAAACGTAAATTTCAGATTCAAACAAATCTGTTTTAACTGTATCCAGGAATTCATCGGGACTGCGCACTTGCTGATGCCAGGAAACCAGATCACGCAGCCAGTTCGCCTGCTGCAAATCATCGGATTCCATCTTGCCGCGCTCTTTGTACTTCCAGTGAGCCGCGATACCCATCTCGGCGACCAAGTGCATGGCACTGGTTCGAATTTGAATTTCAATACGCTCCCCGCCCGGCCCGATCACCGTGGTATGCAGGGACTGATAGTTATTGGCCTTGGGCATGGCGATGAAGTCCTTGAAACGGCCTGGAATCGGCTTCCACAGGGAATGCACCAACCCCAGGGCTGCGTAACACTCAGCCACGCTTTCAACGATCACGCGGAACGCAAGAACGTCATAAACCTGATCGTAATCCAAGCTACGACTTTGCATTTTTCTATATACGGACCATAAATGCTTTGAGCGGCCAAAAACTTCAAACTTAAATCCAACTTTGCTAAGCTCTTTACCGATAAGTGATTTCACGTCATCGATATAACGATTCTGCTCGGCTTCGGTCTTTTTGATTTGTTGTACCAGCTCATAGTACATGTCCGGGCGATAGTAACGGAAGCACAGATCTTCCAATTCAATCTTCAGGGAGCTGATACCCATGCGACCTGCGAGTGGGCAGTAAATTTCCAACGTCTCTAAAGCAATTCTCTCTTGCTTATCGAACGGCATGAAATTCAAAGTGCGCATATTGTGCAGGCGATCGGCAAGCTTCACCAAAACCACGCGCACATCTTTACCCATCGCCACGATCATCTTGCGAATGTTTTCGCCTTGTTTCTCGTGGGAATTTTTGAATTTCATCTGACCGATTTTTGTTACACCATCAACCAGGTGTGCTACGGCATCGCCGAACTCACGACGAATATCCTCGAGAGTCGCCTCAGTGTCTTCTACCGTGTCGTGCAGAAGCCCAGTTGCGATCGTATCCAAATCCAAATGTAAATCTGCGAGGATCGCCGCTACGGAAAGCGGATGAGAAATATACGGCTCACCACTACGACGGATTTGACCTTCGTGATGCTTCTCTGAGAAGTAGTATGCTTTTTCAATGAATTTAAGATCCGCATTCGGCCAATAGCTGCGAATGCGGTTTAGAAGATCATCAACTGTTTTGACTGGCTTGTGAGAGAGGCCAGTCTCTTTTTGGGGTTCCGCCATATTCTAGTCAGTTTACCTGAGAAGAAGAGGCGTCTCCAAATAGATTCGCTTGATAATTAAAATATATTAGTATTTTTAGGAACTTAGGACCTAAGTCCTAGACTATTTATTCAAATCTTTTTCGATTTGAAGTAGAGCGTCTTTAGGATCCATCGCCACTTCATAACCTACGTTACCGATCGCCACTTCACGAAGTGCAGATACGATGTATTTGTTGCTGCGAGTGGAAACAGTCGCTTCAGCACCTTTTAGAAGTTGCTTCGCTCTTTTAGCAACCATCAAAACAAGAGCAAATCTGTTAGGAACTTTTTCCAAGCAATCTTCAACGGTTACACGAGCCATTCAATGCCTCCGGGCGCAATTAATTCATGAATTCAAAGGAGGAAATTACCCTTAACCTAGTAACTTTTCAATGATTTTCTTAAATTCGGCATAGGATTGCTCGAATTGGTCGTTGACGATCTGGAAGTCAAACTTGGAGGCCTCGGCAATTTCTTTCTCGGCATTGGCCATACGGACCTCGATATCCGCCGGCATCCCCCCGTCCCTCTTCTCGATTCTACGACGCAACTCGTCGATGGACGGCGGCAGAATAAAGATGGTCTTGGCATCCGGATACTTGGATTTAAAGGTCAATACGCCCTGGATATCGATATCCATGATCGCGCACTTCCCCGCAGCCCACGTGGACTCCAAAGACTCATAGGAAGTCCCATAGAAGTTGGTGTGAACCTTCGCCCACTCCACAAAGAAACCCTGCTCAATTTTGGCTTTGAATTCGTCATGGGAGATAAAGTGGTACTGCAAACCGTTCTTTTCACCCTTACGGATGTTACGCGTAGTGAACGTAATAATGTCCACGAGCTGAGGAATCTCCTCAATCGCTCTGGCAACAAAACTACTTTTTCCTGCGCCGCTGGGTGCAGCGACAATTATCATACGCGTTTTCATATTATTGAACGTTCTGTACCTGTTCTCTTAATCTTTCGATAAGGGTTTTCGCTTGTACCACGCTTTGAGTGATCTTGGCTACCTGAGACTTTGAACCGATCGTATTCACTTCACGCAGCAATTCCTGAGTGTAAAAATCAAGCTTTTTACCCTCGGCCTGCTGGGAGGCGATCAATTGACGATAGTTTTTAATGTGCTCACTTAAACGACTTAATTCTTCGTTGATGTCGGCTTTTTCCAGCTGAATCACGATTTCCTGAGTCATACGAGCCGGATCGATTTCGTTCCCCTTCATACGAGAGCGAATCTTGGTTTCATATCTCTCCTGAAGCTGCGCATTAGCCTCTTCACGAAGAGTGGTGATGACTTTGATTTCCTTATCCAAAGAAGCCAGAAGTTTTTCCAAATCCTTGCGCAAAGCTTTGCCTTCGCGCGCGCGTTCTTTATCGCAATTGCTGCAAGCATCAGCAAAGGCCTTTTTCAAAACCTTATCCTCGCCAGCGAACATCTCATAACTCTCTTCAAGTTTGATCACATCCGGCAAGCGCGCCATTGCTTCCAGGTGAACCTGATAACCAATGCCCAATTCTTTTGCCAGGTGTTTGTAAGCCGCTACGTACTTTTTAACCAAAGCATCGTTCACGGTCATTTGCGCTTTTCCGGAAGAGGTGGCCTTCACTCTTCTGGAAACAAAAATATCCACGGTCCCACGGGACAAAGTTGCACCCAGAACTTTTTTAAGCTCCCCTTCCATCGCCACGAATTCGCGCGGCAAATGAAAGCGTGTTTCCAAAAAACGACCATTCACAGCACGAATGCTGACTTCCACAGTGACGTCTTTGGATTGAACTTTTGCGGTGCCATAACCAGTCATACTTTTCATATAGATCCATTCTTGTCTTCGGGAGTAATTGTGGTCAAAGAGTTCAGAAAATTCTCGACCACGGCCCTCGCCTCATTGTACCCGCGAGCGCCATCAAACCAGTGAATGTCCCTGTCCCTTTGGAACCAGGTCTTCTGCCGCTTGGCGAGCTGGCGAGTATTTGTCGTAATTTGTTCCAACAACTGATCTTCATCAATTCGTCCGTGAACGAAATCAATGGTTTCCTTGTAGCCCACGCTGCTGAGTGGAGCCCATTGCTCCAGACCCAAGTCCAGCAGCTTTTCAACTTCATCAACCAGCCCGTCTTTCAACATCTTGTGAGTGCGCAAAGCAATTCGCTCTCGCAACACATCACGATCCCATTGGGGACCGATTTTTAACAACGGATAAGCGAAGGGAGTTTTGAGTTCATCAAATTCCTTTTGAATTTGAGTGACACCTTTACCCTGAGTGCGGATCAACTCAATACCGCGCCCGATACGGTAGTGATCAGCGATATTGATTTTTGCTGCGTACTCAGGATCCACATGAGTCAACTCAGCGTGCAGTTTTTCCGGCCCGCCAACTTCAGCCATTTCACGGGCCACCTGATTCTTCATCTCTTCAGAGACTTCGGTCACTGGGTACATGCCTTTTTCAATGGCCATGAAATAAAATCCCGTACCGCCCACGACAAACACAGGTGTGCCATTCGGAATCTTTTCCATGGCTTCAGAAAAATCACGGCAGTAACTGCCAGCTGTGCTTTCTTCGTGAGGAGTCACATATCCCACTAAATAGTGCGGCACGAGCGCAAGTTCTTCAGCCGTGGGCTTCGCCGCACCGATTTGCACATGGGAGTAACATTGAACCGAATCACAATTGATGATGACGCCCTGGTATTCCTGCGCAAGTTTCAGCGCCCACTCGCTTTTGCCAGTGGCCGTGGAACCTACAACAAAAATAACCGGTTTGCTTTTTTTCATCACACGATTCGCCCGAAGTCCTTTTCCAGTTTGTAGAAAGGATACTCCACGCTCACAGGACGACCGTGAGGGCAGAAACTGGAAAGCGGAAAGTGATCCATCTCGCGCAACAGATTTTTCATTTGATCATGACTCAGTGCCTGTCCGGCACGAACCACGGAATGGCAGGCCATGGTCGCACAGATATCGCCGACAGCTCTTTCCAAAGAATAGCTGCCACCTTGATCCACAACCTCAGTCGCCATGCGATCCAAAACTTTTCCTAAAACAGCTTCCTTAATAAACAAAGGCGCCGCCTTCACACCGACAGTTCCAGGCCCCAAAGGTTCAATGAAGACCCCCAGGCGTTCGATGTCCTTTGCCAGCAACAAAAGTCCTTCGACTTTTTCCGGTGACATATCGATCGCCAATGGGAATAGGAAATCCTGAATGTCGATCTTACCGCCCTTCCAGGCGTTCATCAGTTTTTCATAGGCCACACGCTCATGGGCCGCATGCTGATCGACGAAAACCATTTTGTCGCGATGTTGAGTTACGATATAGGTCAGATTGGCCTGCCCCAGCACTTCCAATGACGACCAGTAACCGCCACTGACGGGAGCCACGGCTTCCGTAGAGCTGTGCTCCTCGCGGGATTCCGCTGCATCCATCAGTGCATGATAGCCAACCTTGGGTTGTTGAACGGAAGACGCCGGGAACGAGAAATCTTTTTTCTGAAACTGCGTGGTTTTGAAAGTCGAATCCTGAAATGCCAGATTTTCTTTTGGCATTTCTGTAGGCACTCCGGCTTCACCGGAGTAGTTTGCAAAATTCGGCAAACCTTTCGCTGAAGGATAAGAGGCCGCAGGATCTGAATAATCCACGGTACCGCCCGCCTCACCAAACTGTGACTGCGAACGCAGCTGACCACTTTGTTGAATCCACGGCGCTTTCTCCAAAGTCGCACGCAACGCTCCCGCCACTGCACGGAACGCCAGGGACGGATCATGAAACTTCACTTGAGATTTAGTGGGATGAATATTGACGTCAATATACTCGGGGTCGGTTTCGACCCACACTGCTGCGATCGGGTACTCCCCGTGCATCAACAGACTGCGGTAGGCTTCATTGACAGCGGCTTGCAAACTGCGATCCTGAACCCAGCGGTTCTGTGCAAACAACCAGATATTTTTCGCGGTCTTGGCCACATTGTGGGGATCCGCAAACACAGCGTAAGCCTTCACGTATTCACGGGAAGCTTCGCCGACGAACAGCGGTTTGATTTCCAAAATTTGTTCCGCACGCTCTTTGCGGTCTTTGCAAGCGGGCCAAAAATTCACGAGCTTGCTGTTTTCCTGAATGCGGAACTCGACATCGTGATGAGCCAGAGCCATCGCTTTCAAAGTTGTTTTGATCGCCGTGTGTTCGGCGGCGTCGGATTTTAAAAACTTCAAACGCGCCGGCATATTTTCAAAAAGATTTTCCATCAGCACAGTCGTGCCCTGGGAACCACCGACGCGATCGATGGGTTGTTTTTTGCCGTACTCGCTGATCAGTTGATAAGCTTGCTCATCCCCTGCTCTGCGTGTTGTTAAAGTCATTTTGCTGACAGAGGAAATACTGGCCAAAGCTTCACCACGGAAGCCGAATGTTTTCAAACTCCACAAGTCATCGGATTTTGAAATCTTGCTGGTCGCGAAACGATCCAATGCTTTTGGCAAATCCTCCGGAGACATGCCTTTGCCATTGTCGATGACCTTAACAATGCGCCCACCATCATAGAACTCGACATGCACGCGCGTAGCACCGGCATCGATAGAATTTTCCACGAGTTCTTTTACAAGATGAGCAGGACGCTCGACCACTTCGCCTGCGGCAATTTGGTCGACTACTTCCGGGGATAAAACTTGAATAGACATGGGCAAAAACATGCCCTACCAGAGGGATTAAATCAAACTAGTATTGCGGACTTGGGCATTCGCCATTTTGCTGACATTTTAACAGCATCATACGCAAATGTTGGGTTTCCTTAAGCGTCAAATCCAACTCATAGGTCGCACCCTGCGCCACAGATCCTTGGGGACCCACGGTGTAAAAGGGCGTATTTAACGGAATCTGATCCACTGTGATGTTCGTGTCGCTGTCAGACGTAAATCGCAAGGAGTTCGGGTGCTTTTCAAGGTTCCAGAAAAAGCGCATCATTTGTGACTTCGCCTTCATCAGACCGTCTTCCATATTTTTCCAGCATTTGACTTCACCGAAAAGCACAACCTTATTGGTCACGCGATCAATCACGATGATATCCAGCTCGCCCACAGTTTCTTTACCAGTGCTGTATTCGATATCCCCGGTGATTAAAAACTTATCTGCGGGATAGCTTTGGGCCAAACGGACTCTTTCCAGTTGTTCGCACACGGCGCCATCCGGATCAAAATCAGCGCCTGAATTCTTAATAGAATCAAATGCGGCGTTCAGATCACCGGCCAAGGCCAAAGAGGATACAACGAATGTGCTGACAAAAAAGAATGCTGCGGCTTTAAACATGGATGGCTTGTAACCCAATCGCGTCGAAACCGTCACTCATAATGCCACGTGTTATATGTTTTCAACTCCACCAACAGCCGGGCTCTCGCTCGACAACCTTCGAGCGTGATTAGGGATCATTAAATCCGTGGGTTGTTAAGCAGTTGATAGATTCAAAACCTTCCCTTGTTGACCGATTTCTAAGATTTAGTAAAAACGTCACCAGAGGTATTAATGAAATATTTATTTTTCGCTTTCATCGGCGCACTACTTCAATTTCCCTTGATTGGTCAGGCCAAGATGACTGACAAACAGATTTATGCCGTCAGCATGGAAAATGATGCGCAATTCATCGAGTGTGTTGGTAATATATTTCTTGGAGTCGCGAACTTTCAAAGGGTGATTTTGGAAGACTTAAAATGGGACTCATCAAATCCTGAATTTCAAAAAATCGATAAAACAAAAAAATCTTTCCAGAAAGCTTCTGAAAATCTAGATTCGGCCGTAAAAAATTCTGATCTTTTACTAAAAGAACTATCGGATGAAAAAAAGAAGAAATTTGAAATGCAACTTAATGGATTTAAAAATCAGGTCAAAGATCTCAACAAAAACCTTATATCCATTATTTCAGGTATTGATAGACATCAACTTCCGAAGACAGACGAAGTTCACCAGATAATAACAAAGGCTATTGCAGGTACTGGATTTGGCATGAATGTCTCAAAAAAGAATTCAGAGAAAAAATCCGAACTATAACACTAGCCACTTATCCAAACTCACAATCAAAAAGCACTGACTTAAAAATCAGTGCTTTTGTTGTTTCAAGGATATGCCAAGGTTAACAACGCACTGAGAAACCGATATCGGTTCTGCACAGCAGTACAAAAAGGGAACTGTTACCTTTAGAAATCAAGACCTAACGTCACCCCGTATCCGAAGTAACTTTCTTTTTCCCAATAGTACTTAATATCGGGACGGATGGAGACTTTTTTGATGCGATAAGAAGCGCCCACATTGAAAAGCACTCCCAGAGTCATATCATCCGCAGAAAACCCATCCACCACGCCGGGCAATTGCAAATCAAAGTGCGAGTACTTAAGCATCGGACCGAAGCCGTAAAAGAAAATCAGATCCTTGCCTTTAGGAAGAACAGTCTGAAAAAGGAAATTCACAATGACGATGTAACCACTGCCCTCATGCCCTGTGTACTCCTTGTAGTAAGAAGGAGCGCCGGAGTGAAAAAGAATATTACTCTCTGTATAGATGTCGCCGGAAAACAGAGTGTTGTAACCATGAAAGTTCAAACCCAAAAAAGAAGTCTGCGCGTTTCTGCGACCACCCATGGTGTCTTCGGCATAGTCGATAAAATTTAATGAAAGACCACGATAGCGGGAGGCGAAAAACGGCTTCTTCCCAGTGTAATTGGACTCGTCGGGATCTGCATTTTCCTGCAGCTCTTCGGGTGTGATCACTCCGGGATGAATCTCTGCATCAGAAACCCATCCGGTCACTCCGGGCTTCAAACGGACCTTGTAGAAGGGCCCCTTTTTTCCTTTGGAGATGGCCAAAACCTGACCTTGCTTTAAGACTGTCATCACCGGCGCATCAAAATCAGGATCTTTATAGACCTGGGCTTCGTCGGCAACGACAGTTCCACGCTGAGCCTGAGCAAGCCCTACACAAGGAAACAACAAGACTGCAAATAGAAATGCCGAAAGACCGCAAAACAAAGCGCGGTCCACGCATTTACTTAAAGCGAATAAGCCAAACACGCCAGAATGCCTCAATGACGATCTTCAAAGACATTTTGCTTTGACCCACGCGACGATCTTCAAAAACGATCGGAGACTCTGCTCCCTTGAAACCTTTTTTCAAGGCTTTGTACTTCAATTCAATTTGAAAGCTGTAGCCATTGCTGCCCACGGTTGAAAGATCAATTCCCAACAGAACTTCCTTCTTCCAGGCGTTGAATCCACCCGTCCAGTCATTCAATGGAAAACCCAAAATCATACGGGAGTAAATCCCGCCACCACGAGAGATAATTTTGCGGATTATCCCCCAGTTCACAGTGCTTCCGCCTGCGACATAACGGGAACCCACCGCGAAATCATTGTCTTTCAGCTTAGCCAAAAGAGGTCCCAAATCCTGTGGACGGTGGGAGAAATCCGCATCCATTTCAGTGATGGCTTCATAACCCTGATCGATCCCCCAACGGAATCCCGCGATATAAGCTTTTCCCAAACCCTGTTTACCAGGACGGGATAAAAGATGAAGATTTGGAAGAGACTTTTGCATTTCGCGAACAATGGCACCAGTGCCATCCGGAGAGTTGTCATCCACAACCAGAATATCAACGCCCAAATTTTGAGCAAACACTGCAGGCACAATGGTCTGCACATTTTCTTTTTCATTGTACGTAGGAATTACGATCAGAGTTTTCATGCCCCTAAATTGGCATAAAGCTCCCGGACTGGCAACGAACGCGCTGCATCCGGGCGGCATTGGAACTCAAATTTTTAGATAGAACGAGAAACCAACTTACCTTTGCCCTTGTTTTCCAAGGCATCGGCTTTTTTCGGTGTAATGGTTGGCAAATTTAACGGCTTGGTCAGCAAGTACTTTGGATCCTGCTTACGCACGTCCAACTGCACTTTCACCTTATCCGCGGCGGCGGCCGGGTCTTTCACGTAAAGAATCGGATCAAACCCGCAAGTGCGACACACCACTGACAATCGCCAGCGGATTTGCACGAACACTTCCGAGATCGCCAAACACACCACAAAGGCAATCATCACGCGAGGATCATACTCCTGCCAAATAGCGAACATGACCACGATAGAGGCCATGGCTGCGGCAATGATATTCATCACTCCAATATTTTTCTTGCGATAAATATTCCGCGGAGTTTTGCAAAAGGCGCAGTAGCAGTTGTGTTTGGATTTAAATAAAGAAAACATATAACCAGTCTGCCAAAGACGTGGTCCAGATTGAAAGATCATTTTTTGAGAAATGACAAAGCCTTGCTAGAATCAGCTTATGACAAAACTAAAGACGTTCCAATTCGCTTTCGTTTCCCTTTTTACAATCTGCTCCTCAACTATGGTCTGGGCTGCTTCCGGTTCTGAATATAAGGAAGTCAGCTATGACGACCTGGTGAACGAACTCAGCCAGAAGAAATCCTCCTTTGAGCAAGTTAAAAAAGACGCAAACGGCCCCCAATCCCACATCGGTATCGGCTACGTGAACGGCTTTACCAATATTTCTACGGAAGGCGAAAGCTTCAATCGCCGCACAACCGGCGTTCAGCTTTCTGCGGGTCGCGACTTGGGTTCACGCCAAACCTATGCAGAAGCGATCTTCCGCAACTATGGCTCCAATGATTCTTTCAACGATGAATTTTCCCTGCGCGAGCTGGAAGGCAAAGTGGGCTACACGAATCAAATTGAAGGGCTTTGGAATTACTCCATCAGCGGCGGTCTTTCCGCCCGTATGATGAAGTACGTCAACTCCTCCAAGGATTTGCATGTGGATGAAACAACTCCGGCCGTAGTGGTTTCCAGTGGTATCTTCGCACAACTTAGCAAGCATATTTCCATCGGCGTTGAAGGCAGTGCCCGCACAGCCCTGGTTAACAAACCATCCGACAAAGACTCCTTTGATTTCGCGTTTCGCTTGAACACTTCCCTGTAATTCGCAATACTGAGCGAGTGGACACACTCGCTCTTCTTCTTAGCTTATTCGTATTCCTTGTCGCCTTGGCCGTCTGGTCCAACAAAGCGCGATCCAAACAACACTACGATTCAACTCTGACCCCCAATTGCCTGCTGACCCGCTGGCCGTTGTTATTTGTCACAGGTCCTCGCAGTTTTTTTTATTTCTCCAATTACTGGAACATCTATCCTTCCTTTCTGGCCGAACACGGCTACGAGGTCTATCACCTGCGCCTGCCGTGGAGTGATTCCCTGCTAAGACAGACCCGTCTGACTGAGTTTTTAAAATCCCAGGATGCAGCCAACAGACGCTTTCATATGGTTTTGGATTCGTACTCCCTGCAAGAACTGGAACCGGTCTTACGTGAACTAAAACCGGAATGCCTGATGTCGATCACGGAAATTGCTGACACGGACAGCATCAAGCCCACCAGCCTGAAAGCCTCTTTCGTCCCTCAGGAAACTCTGCAAACCCTGCCCTCCAAGAAAGGCAGCTTCTTTGTTAAGTGGGCCTACGATCTGCATCGCTTGCTTCTTTTCGGTCGCCCCCTGCCGTCACTGAGCTGCCTCGGTGCCGCCAAGGCGACACAACTCCAAAATGCCCGCCTGCTTTTGGAACGAGCACAGAACCTTGCCGAAATGGACCTGCGCGAAGGCTAAACCAAATTCACTAGTTACTTGGGCGCGCTTACCACTTGCTAACGAACTCTTGTCGTGGTGCAATGAGCCTATGAGTGACTACCGTGACGTAACACCAAATCAATCCCCACATCTACAAACCGCCAAAGAAGTTTTCAATTACATCATTGATTACCTTCGCCATCCGATTCAAAAGATCAAAAATCTGCCGGATTGGAAGTGGTCCACTTTGTTGATCACACTGGCTGTGGTTTCAATTATTTCTGGGGTTATTTCCGGATTGATCCCGCCCAATATCTACCGCATCGGCGCAGGAATTATTTTCGCCCCGTTCGTCGCGTTGGTGATGACGTGGCTGGGTGCCGTCTTCATTTACTATTACTTTCAGGTGTTCGAAAAAAGAACCTGCTCACTGCGCTTGATCTTCACTTTGATCTTGTTCGCAAACATTCCATTTTTTATTTTCCAGGCAGGCTCTGAACTGATTCCACCTCTGACCTTGGTGGGCTTTGCGTTCACAACAATGCTGATGGCTGTGGGCTTGACTGAAAACTTCCAAATGGAAAAACGCCGTTCCTTGCGCCTGGTGACTATCCTGTTTGCGATCGTTTTCTTCCTGTGGCTCTACAACCGCATCGAAGTCGCAAGAATGTAGTTGCATGGTTCAGCCAACGCTTGTTACATCACGCTTGACGCTCGAACCATTCAAACAGTCTGATGCTCAGGATATTTTCAACTATGGGAACCACACACAACACTAGAGGCTTCAAAACAGTTTTTAAAAAAAAGCCTGATACTACAGGGCCAGGTAATTGATACCGCTCACTCGCCTTTGTAAAAGACTAACTGCGGACGTCCGCACATCCGTATCGGATGGAATAGTGCATTAATATCCGCGCGACTAAGAAATATGCGTCAGTTAAAACTCTAGGCGTTTCAAAAACAAAAAAGCCATGGCTGCTAAAACCATGGCTTTTTTTTATTGGAGAAAGTAAGTCCGTACCTAAGCCTCCGGGCATTCAACACGCCGTTTACAGAAGTAGGACCGGCACCTTTTAAGCGCGGCCGGTGGAGCCGAAGCCGCCTGCGCCACGCTCTGTCTCAGTCAATTCCTGAGCCATTACGAAGTTTGCTTGGTAAACTGGAGCGACTACCAATTGCGCGCAACGCTCTTGATCGCCGATCGTCACAGCTGCATCGCCCAAATTGATCACGATGATTTTAACTTCACCGCGGTAGTCAGCATCGATGGTTCCCGGCGTGTTCAAAACAGTCAGACCGTTTTTTGCGGCCCAGCCGCTGCGAGGACGTGCCTGAATTTCGAAACCCATTGGGATTTCAAAGCTCAAACCCGTTGGGATCATCGCACGTTGACCTGGCTCAAGAACAACTGGACCATCCAATTGCGCACGAACGTCAACGCCGGAAGCGCCCGCTGATTGATAAGCTGGCAATTCACCTTTGAAGTTTTCAAGAGTCTTAATTTTTACGTTTACTTTATTCATAGTTCAAACCCCTCCCACCAGTCTTTGAGTTCCTCAACACCAGTGCCCAGCAATACGCCGGATGTTTTGTCAGTCTTAAGTTCATTGCGGATATAATCATTCACAGTATCCACTGTGACCAGATTGATTTCCTCGATGACGGATTCGACTGATCTGTATTCGCCAAACACCATTTCATTGACGGCCAAAGAAGTCATGCGATTTTCGATGTCGTCGGAGCCCAGCAAAATAGAGCCTTTGACTTGAGTCTTAAACATCTCAACATCCGCTCTGGTGGCACCTTTGGTGCGCAACTTCTGGAATTCCTTGGCAACAAGATCCGCGACTTTTTTGACGCTTTTCAACTCGGAAGCCGCATAGATATTCAGCATTCCTGAATCGATATTGGTATTTAAGCTGGAGAAAATGGAATACACCAATCCGCGCTTTTCGCGCACACTTTGATAAAGCTTCGAGGTCATCCCCCCGCCCAACAAAGTATTCGCGATAACAGCCTCAAAGCGATGCTTGTCATGGAAACTTGCGGTCGGTAGTCCCAGCAACATGTGCACTTGTTCGGATTGCTTTTCCATCACGCGACGACGACGCAACCAGCTTGGCTTTTTGCGCGTGTTCTTAAGTGTGGATTTTTTCTTTTTACCCAAGTGCTTTTGCACGCCCGCCATAAACTCATCATGATCCAGGCAGCCCGCTGCGCTGACGATGATGTTTTTGCCGGTGTAGTTTTTCTTATAATAATCCAAAACCTGATTTTGCTTCATCAAAGCAATAGAGGCTGGTGTCCCTAAAATCGGACGACCCAGTGGATGCTTGCCATAGGCTTCATCATAAAGAACGTCATAGATCACGTCCTCATGAGAATCCTCGGACATCGCAATCTCTTGCAGAATCACACCTTTTTCCAAGGCGAATTCTTTTTTGACCAGATCCATATTGGAAACAAGATCAGACAAAACGTCCAATGCCGTCTCCCAATGATCCTTCAAAACAAGGGCGTGGTAGCACGTGTATTCGCGAGTAGTGTAAGCGTTTAGCTCCCCACCCACAGATTCCAGTGATTTTGCGATTTGATAAGTATTACGGGTCTTAGTGCCTTTAAACACCAAATGCTCAAGCAAGTGAGACATCCCGGCGATGGCCGGAGTTTCGTCACGAGTCCCCGTCAAAACCCAGATACCGATAGAAACGGCACGGGACCCTGGATGAAACTCGCTCATCACTCGGATCCCGTTTGCTAGTTCAGATTTTTTGAACAGATTTGCCAATTACAACTCCATCCACCTTCGCCAAGGCTTCGGCGGACAAAGCTTTACTGAAGTAAAGCTTTGCGAGAAAGTTTCACGCGACCTGCGCGGTCAACTTCAAGAACTTTTACGTCGATAGTTTCGCCTTCTTTAAGAACATCAGTCACGGCGCGAACGCGCTCGTTAGAGATCTCAGAGATGTGTAGCAAACCTTGAGTGTTCGGAAGGATCTCAACGAATGCACCGAACTCAGCGATTTTTACTACGCGGCCTTTATACGTTTTACCAACTTCAGCTTCAGCCACGATGTCGTTGATCATGCCGATAGCTTTTTTAGTTGCTTCAGGATCAGCGGATGCAATGTGGATTGTACCGTCGTCTTCGATCTCGATCTTAACGCCAGTCGCTTCAGTGATACCACGGATAACTTTACCACCAGAACCAATAACCTCGCGGATTTTGTCTGGACGGATTTTGATAGTCTCGATACGTGGAGCAAATTCGGAGATTTGACCACGAGGAGTTTTCATCACTTTTTCCATTTCGTTCAAGATGTGGATACGGCCGTCTTTAGCTTGAGACAACGCTTGTTCCATAACTTCGAAAGAAACAGAGTCAATTTTGATGTCCATTTGAACCGCTGTGATACCTTGAGCAGTACCAGCAACTTTAAAGTCCATGTCACCCAAGTGATCTTCGTCACCCAGGATGTCAGTCAATACAGCTACGCGGTCGCCTTCTTTGATAAGACCCATCGCCACACCTGCAACGTTGCCTTTAACAGGAACGCCGGCGTCAAGAAGAGCCATCAAACCAGAACATACAGTACCCATTGAAGAAGAACCGTTGGATTCCAAAACTTCAGACACGATACGGATTGTGTATGGGAATTTCTCATGGTCAGGAAGAACTGCTTTAAGAGCGCGCTCTGCCAAGTTACCGTGACCGATCTCACGACGAGAAGTACCGCTCATACGACCTACTTCACCTACAGAGTATGGAGGGAAGTTGTAGTGAAGCAAGAATTTGCGTTTTTGAACGCCCAACAATGAATCAACCATTTGTTCATCGTCACCAGTACCCAAAGTCACAGTACCCAATACTTGAGTCTCACCACGAGTGAAAAGACCAGAACCGTGAGCACGTGGCAGGATACCAACTTCGTTCGCAACCGGACGTACAGTTGTCGTGTTACGACCATCGATACGAACTTTACGATCCAAGATCATCGCACGAGCTTCTTTGTACTTAAGATCTTCGATAACTGTGTTTAGATCTTTTTTACGTTGTTTCAAAAGGTCTTTATCAGTGATTGATGCAAGCAATGCTTTTTCAGCGTCAGCTGCTGCAGTTGCAGAAGCTGCGTAACGATCTTGTTTTTCTTTGATCGCAAGAGCTGCCGCAATTTTAGGTTGCAAGAAAGCTTCTGCAGAAGCTTTGAAATCAGCATCAACTGCAGGTGCTGTGAATGTGCGTTTAGCAACAGAACCCATTTTCTCACGCAATTCATCTTGCGCGTTCAAAAGAGGCATCAATGCCTGGTGACCGAATTTCAATGCTGCCAAAGCGTCTGCTTCAGTGATGAATTTCGTTTCGCCTTCCACCATCAACAAACCATTGCGAGTACCCGCAACGATCATATCCATGTCGGATTTTTCCATTTGTTGTGGAGTTGGGTTGGCGATGAATTGACCATCAACGCGAGCGATTTGAACTGCTGCAGTTGGGCCGTTGAATGGAATGTTTGATACGTGAAGGGCTGCAGAAGCACCCAAGCTCGCCAGGATTTCCAATGGGAAAGAACCGTCAGCAGAAAGTACTGTCGCTACAATTTGTGTCTCGTAGCGGTAGCCTTCTGGGAAAGAAGGACGGATTGGACGATCGATCAAACGAGCAATAAGAACCGCATCGTTTGTTGGTTTAGCTTCACGTTTGAAGTAACCACCTGGGATTTTACCAGTAGCATAGTATTTTTCGATGTATTCAACAGTCAGAGGGAAGAAATCCAGCTCAGATTGTTTTTTGGAAGAAACAGCAGTTACGATAACCATGTTGTTACCGCTGGAAACAAGCACTGATCCATCCGCTTGTTTTGCCATACGGCCTGCTTCGATTGTGATCTGTTTTCCACCTACAGAAGTAGTTACAGTCGTTTTCATTAAATCTCCTTATTTAGCGAAATTTCTTTTTCGCCATCCGTTTGTGGAAGCCATCTCAAAAATCATTCTGAGATCCGATCGCCTATCGGCGATCTCGGTTCGCAATCTTGCTCACCTTGAAGTCAGCGGGATTTCTCAGCTGGCTTCCTGTTTTTTAAAATTCGAAGGGGCTATTACGCCCCTTCTGATTATCTTATTTAAGATGAGATTACTTACGGATATCAAGTTCTTTGATAAGAGTTTGATATGCAGCCACGTCTTTGCGGTGCAAGTAATCCAAAAGCTTACGACGTTGGTTAACCAAAGTCACAAGACCACGACGACCGTGAAAGTCTTTTTTGTGAGTTGTGAAGTGACCTGTAAGGTCGTTGATTCTTGCAGTTAGCAAAGCAACTTGTACTTGTGCTGAACCAGTATCAAGGCCCGCAGTTTTAAACTTGTTAACGATCTGTGCTTTTTGTTCTTTAGTGACTGCCATTAGCGTCTCCTGTTTTTGGCGTTGCCGCCGGTTTCTAAACGCCCCGCCTCAGTCGTCATGGCTGTCGATCCTAGGCAGGTTTGGTAAGGTTCTATCCGACCCCGAATGCGGGGTCAAGTAGTGAAAATAACTAAAAAATTGGGTCAGTACTTAAAGACCCGCTTTAAGACAAACCCGCGGCCCGGCTCCAGCCCCACAATGGCTAAAAGCTTCCCGGAATCCAGCGACAGGATCTGTACATATTGGTCTTCTTCGGGCTTAAAAACCGCTATAAGCTGGCTGCGCAGGTCATGACTGATCTGCCCATTGCCCAAAAGAACCTGATCCTGCCCCTTAACTCGAATACGCTTTACCATCGGCAAGGCCGCTTCCATCGCAACAAAAGCCCCCGAAAGAGTGTCCTTTTTTACACACTCCTCGATAGCCTCCAAGGTCATGGCCTGCTCCAAATAATAGGGAGCCGAATAAGTCCGGCGGAGCCCACTCATCGCTGCACCACATCCTAACGCGTTCCCCAGCAGGTCGACCCAAGTGCGGATATAGCTGCCTTTTGAGCAGCGCAGGTCAAACTCAGCCCAATCAGTCCCCATCCCTAAGAATTTGATATCCCAGAAGTTCATGACCTTTTTAGGGATCACCACGTCTTTATCCTGGCGGGCATATTCATAGAGCTTTTTACCCTGCACCTTAATGGCCGAGTAAATCGGAACTTCAACTTCCATCTCGCCCTGAAGTTTCATGGCTTCAGCTAGCAAGCTGGCTTCATTTATATCCACCGGATGCGTTTCAAGAACTTCCCCTGTCGTATCCAAGGTGTCGGTACGAAGACCGAATTGAATACGCACGCGGTAACCTTTGTCACCTTCAAGAATGTATTGGGAAAGCTTGGTTGCTTCATTGATCAAACAGGCCATCAAGCCCGACGCCATTGGATCCAAAGTGCCGGAGTGACCGACAGACTTTGTGCCCATGATGCGACGGAGGCGTGAAACCACGTCGTGACTGGAAATGCCCGATGGTTTATCGACCAGCAATAAGCCATCAAACGGGACAGGGTCCCGCTTAGGCGGTCTATTATTTTCAGAATTATTCGTCATCAGATTCGGATTCGTCTTTGGGATTCTTGGCTTTTCGTTCAGCCTCAAGATCAGAGATAATGCGCTCCACTTTCAAAACCTGTTCTGTCGTATGATCCGGATAGAACTTTAATTTTGGGCAGTAACGCATCTTTAATTCTTTACCGATATAGTTTTGGATTTCGAATGCGCGCTCTTGCAAAAGTTCAATCGCTTGTTCTTGATCCGCTTCAGAACCAAGAACGCTGATGTAAACTCTTGCCGCACGCAAATCCGCTGGCATCTTTACAGAAGCCACCGTTACCAAACCTGGTAACGGCATTTTGAAACCTCTAATTAAAAATTGAGCAATGGTCGCTTGAATTTGACGCTCAACTTGCGCGACCCTGCGGCCATCACCCACATTTTTCATTAAAGACCCAACTCTCTGGCAACTTCTTTTTTAATGAAAGCTTCCATCATATCGCCGATTTTAACGTCATTGTAGTTTTCAATGCCGATACCGCATTCGTAGCCTTGTGCCACTTCTTTAGCATCGTCTTTGAAACGTTTAAGCGATGAGATTTTGCCTTCGTAAATGATCTTATCCTGACGAAGTAGACGGATCGAGTTGTTACGTTGAACTTTACCATCAAGTACGAAGCAACCAGCGATCGCTCCGATTTTAGGTACGTTGAACACGTTACGAACTTCCGCACGACCCATAACTTCTTCAACCATATCTGGAGTAAGAAGACCGGACATAGCGGCTTTCATTTGATCAATCAATTCGTACACGATCGAGTAAGTTCTGATGTCCACGCCCAATTGTTTCGCTTTAGCTTGTGCGCCCAAGTCAGGACGTACGTTGAAGCCCAAAACGATACCTTTGGAAGTATTCGCCAAAGTTACGTCATTCTCGTTGATACCACCGACAGCGGCGTGGATCACACGCACTTTAACTTCCGGAGTTACCAATTTACCAAGCATGCCGTTGATGGCCTCAAGAGAACCATGAACGTCTGCTTTCAAGATGATCGCAAGTTCTTTCACATCGCCTGATTTAACTTTAGAGAAGATCTCGTCCAAAGACATTTTTTGAGCAGGAACATTCGCCGCTTTCGCTGCTTGTTCTTTTCTCAATGTAGACATCTCTTCAGCCGTTTTTTCATCAATAACGATGTCAAACTTATCACCCGCAGCTGGAACACCATCAAGACCCAAGACTTCCACTGGAAGACCCGGACCGACAGATTCAACTCTTACGCCTTTATCATTCGTCAAAGAACGAACGCGGCCTTTCATTGTTCCTGCAACAAGGTACTGACCAACTGCCACAGTTCCGTCTTTAACCAGAAGTGTTGCAACAGGCCCTTTGCCTTTTTCCATTTTCGCTTCGATCACAAGACCTGTGCCCGAACGTTTAGGATTGGCTTTCAATTCACCCACTTCAGCAAGCAACTTGATTTGTTCAAGAAGCTCTTTCAAGCCGGTTTTCTTAAGTGCTGAAACTTCCACGAAGATCGTGTTACCACCCCATTCTTCCGGGACGATTTCAAGTTCAGTCAATTGTTGTTTGATACGATCCGGATTTGCACCCGGTTTATCCATCTTATTCACAGCCACGATAATAGGTACGCCTGCTGCTTTCGCATGGTTAATAGATTCTTGCGTTTGCGGCATCATACCGTCATCCGCAGCTACCACGATAACCGCGATATCTGTCGCGTTCGCACCACGAGTACGCATTGCCGTGAAGGCTTCGTGACCCGGAGTATCCAGGAACGTGATCAAAGAACCATCTTCAATTTTTACAGAATATGCACCGATGTGCTGAGTGATACCGCCGGCTTCGCCTTTGGCAACGTCAGCATTGCGGATAGCATCCAACAAAGATGTTTTACCATGGTCAACGTGACCCATGATTGTAACAACCGGTGGACGAGTGATTTTGTCTGCATCCAATTCACCGAATGCAGTCTCAGTCGCAACGTCATCAGCTGTTTTGAATACGTTTTGTGCTTCCCAACCGAATTCAGGCACGATCAACGCGATCGTATCGAAATCCAAGTCAGTGTTCATGTTCGCCATCACACCATTCGTCATCAAAACTTTAACCAATTGCGGAGCTTTTAGGCCCATCGCCATCGCCAAGTCTGTCAGCTTCATGGAATTGTTCACTTTAACTACGCGCTTATGGGCAGCAGCTTTAGTGATTTGAGTTTTTTGACCTTGCTCCGTAACGATCTTCTTCTTTTTAGGTTGGAAGACCATTTCGCGCTTACGGAAATCAACGGCGTTGAAGCTCTTGATTTCTTCTTCTTTTTCTTTCTCACGAGCATTTTGACCCGCACCGAAAGCTGGTGGAGCCGCCGGAACAGGACCGCCAAAGCGCTTACGCTTGTCAAAGTCTTTATTCTGGAAGTGCCCAGCACCCTCTGCTGGTGGCATTTCCGGTGGAGCCTGTTGCGCTACAAACCCTGGACGGATATTGCGCGTTGGCGCACCACCCGCTGGACGATTGAAACCACCCGGACGAGGACCTGTGAAAGATGCACTTGCACCACCACCTGAACGCGGCTGGAATCCACCTTGTGGGCGATCACCTTGCTGGCGTGGAGGAGCTTGTGTTTGAACGCGGGATAGATCCATACGTCCAATGATGTTTCTTTTCGGCGCAGATGCTGGAGTGGAAGAACTTGCAACACCGCTTGTTCCCACAACAACTTCCTTCTTACGAGCCGCCGGAGCTTGTGGCGCCGGAGCCGCTGCTGCTGCCGGAGCTGCAGGTGCGGCCGCAGGTGCTTCTGTTTTCACAGGAGCCGGAGCCTCAACCTTCGCTTCAGCAACAGGTGCAACCGGAGTCGACTCTTGTTTTGCGACAAGCTTTTCCTCAACAACTGCCGGAGTTGGCTCTACCGCCTCTTCCTTGGCAACTGCTGCAGGTTTTTTAACTACAACACGAGTTGTTTTAGAAGCTTCTGTTTCCGCTTCCTCTTCAACGTCGGGTTTGGAAATAACTTTTGCTTTCGCTTCAACTGGAGCCGCTTCCTCTTTCGTCTTACGACGAATGACTTTAGCTGGAGCTGCTGCTGCTGCAGCCGCCTCAGCTTCCGCCGCTGCTGCCGCTACTTTTTTAGCTGGCGCTTTGCGAGTTGCTGCTTTTTTGGGTTTAGCTTCTTCAGCCGGCTTATCGCCACCACCCAACTTAATTTTAATCTGCTCAAGAACCTGTGGATCCAACTCCGCCATATGACTCTTAATAGGCAAATTCCACTCGCGGATTTTGTCCATCAAGGCCAACGGGGTCATCCCGATTTCTTTTGCAAATTCAAAAACTTTTGGATTACTCACTCAGTCTCCCTGTGTAGTAACTGTATCTTTAAAAAATCTATTCTTCTTCAGCTTCTTGAGAGTTCAATTTCTGCAACTCTTGCTTCAACAATGCATCGGCTTGTGCCTTGGCAGACCCACCAGCTTTTGTCTCTTTTGCAGCAGATGGAGCTGTTGGAACCGGAGTGCCTTCAGACTCATACTTTTTAAGCAAAGCGTTTGCTTCGTTAGAAAGTTTTTCTGCCTTTTCAGGATCATCGTAACCTGGGATCGTCATCAATTCCTGTACGCTCGCCTGAGCTACAGATTGGAATGAACCGAAGCCGGATTGGAAGATGTTTTGTGCCATAGTTTCGTTCATACCCGGGATCAACATCAAATTGAAGATGGATTCCGCTGTACGAGAAGCCGCTGAAGACTCAGAAATGATGTCCAATTTCCAAGTTGTCAATTTAGCTGCCAAGCGAACGTTTTGACCACGTTTACCGATTGCCAATGACAATTGAGAGTCTGGAACAACGATTTCCATTTCACGATTTGTATCATCAAGGAATACGCGGGAGATTTCAGCCGGAGCCAAAGCGTTCACCGCGAAACGAGTGATATCCTCGTCCCAAGGAACGATATCGATTTTCTCACCACGAAGTTCCTGTACGATGTTTTGTACACGGGAACCCTTCATACCAACGCAAGCCCCTACTGGATCTACAGTGGAGTCATTGGAACGAACTGCGATTTTAGCACGTTGGCCTGGCTCACGAGCCGCCGCCATGATCTCAACCACACCGTCATAAATCTCTGGAACTTCCATTTCGAAAAGTTTCATCAAGTAACGCTCGTCTGCACGAGACATGATGATCTGAGGACCACGAGTGGTTTGACGAACTTCAGACAAGTAACCTTGAATACGGTCACCTGGTTTGTATTGCTCACCTGGGATTTGTTCACGAGGCGGGATGTATGCCTCAGAACGGCCCAAATCGACAACGATCGCGCCTTTTTCAACACGACGAGCGATACCGGAAGCGATTTCGCCTTTGCGCTCTTCGAATTCAGTAAAGATGATGGAGCGTTCAGCATCACGCACTTTTTGCATGATGATTTGTTTCGCTGTTTGCGCAGCGATACGGCCCAAATCAGAAGCTTCCAATTTGATACCGATAGAATCGTCCATTTGAACGTTTGGATCCAATTTAACTGCGTCGTCGTAAGTAATCTCTACTTCTTCGTCGACGAATTTTTCACGAGGAACTACTTCTTTGAACTCAAACAATTCAACTTCGCCAGTCTCTTCATTGTATGCCGCTTCGATTTCACGGTAAGTACCGTACTTTTTACGGGCTGCTACAAGCATACCTTGAGTGATTGCATCGATAACGACCTGTTTGTCGATACCTTTGTCTTTACCAACTTGCTCAATCACTTTGGAAAGATCTGAAAACATATTTTCAGCCATGGCTCATCCTCTCTACTTTTTTTGACCTTTAGTAACTTCAAATAAAACTTTAGCTTTTTCGATCATCGCGTACGGGATTTTGATCTCGACGTCTTTGACCACGAAACGCACACCTTGATCGTCAGCGGACTCAATAACTTCCTCGACGGTCTTAACGGCCTTCCATTTTTTATCTGTCACACCCATGCTCTCTAAAGATTTGGATGTTTTCAGATATACTTTTTTGCCCACGGCTTTTTGAAAATGCCATGGTTTCACCAGATGACGTTCCAAACCCGGACTGGAAACTTCCAACGCGTAAGCCGCACCCGGGATGATGTCCTCATCCTTTTCCAACACTTCGTTCAATGCCTTGGAGACATTCGAGCAATCTTCAAGACTGATCCCGCCTTCGTCTTCCTTATCAATGAACAAACGCAAAGTACGCCCTTTGCCCATGCCTACGAACTCAATATCGTAAAGCAGGCAGCCATTTGCTTTGGCAGCATCATTTGCGATTTTTTCTACTTGATCTAACCAAGAGGGTCTCTCAGACATCTCTTCACTTCCTTTAACTTCAGCCCACCAACCCCGTACGGGTGGTTTCAGCTTACTAATGAAGTGACTCCTGCTAAAAGCCGTTGGGAAATATCCAACTGGGCCTGCAGCGTGTACCTGCTCAAACGCTTAAAGCGTATCTGGCATGCACATCCCGTTTTGTCCGAGGAACTCAAAAAGAATTCAGTGGCAAAAAAAAATGGGCCTGTAGGGCCCATCGAACGTCCTTAAACTAGCAAAAAAATCGAACCAGTGCAAGGACTTATCTGGTCCAAGGTCAGCAGCAGCCCATTCAGGGACAGGAATAAAGCAAAGCCGTGGCCCCATCCTTATAATAGCGAGGACGTCGCCCATTCAATTTAAACCCGAGCTTTTCATACAATTTTTGCGCTGATTCATTGTTTTCATGCACTTCCAACCACAGCTCACGACCCTGACCCTTTGCAGCAATCATATAGCCAATTAGCTTTTCCATCAGTCCGCGGCGCTGAAATTGAGGATGCGTCGCCACCAAAGAAATCTCCCAAGCGCCTGGTACTTCCCGGTACAAAACAAACCCAGCCAACTCCTCACCCTCAAAAATCCCCACGCCCTCTGCCGTGGCCATCTCGGCCCCCAGCATATCCGCCGGCCAATAAAACTGCGGGAGCAATCCCGCCTGGGCGTGAATAGCCTCCACCAAGGCCCGCATTGCTGGTTTATGAGGTGTATATAAAGATTCGATTTTCATGATCGCCCTAGATAAAGTTTCTGACCTTGTATTTGCGCTTCATCAACTCAAACCATGCGCGCAAACGCTCTTCCAGCTGTTGCTGTCCCAGGAAAGTTTTGATGCTGTCACGGATCTCCGCGAACGGTGTGCTGCCGAATTTGCTGCGATTCTTTTGATAGTACTCGTAGGCATCGACGTTGGAAACAATCCCCGCCATGGAGCCGGTTTTAAACTTCATAAAACTTTTCGCCACAAGCTTGCGATCCGTGAACCTTTTCACTTCGGCTGCCGTTGGTTGAAGCTGATTCCAATAGGTTTTACCAGAGGCGGTTCTTTCCACTTTGACTATCGCCTCATCCAACTCCGCCACAGAGGCTGTACCGACATTGAAAGTCGCAGCTTCCATGGCCACCACGGCCTCCAACAGGACAGCGGTCACGTGATTGCGGAACTCCTTGGATTCAGGCCCGGTTTCCATCAATGCAGTCGATTTTTTATCTTTGGGAGGAAAAAGAATGTGATCAATCACCGTCGTGATTTGCACTTCACGGCTGGTGATCACATAGTCCCCGACCTGCCCCACGGTTTCAGAAACCACATTGGCAGCCAAGGCTGGTACGGCAAAAAACAGGGAAAGGATCAGGATGCGCATGGACTTATTGTACCGAAGCGCCGGGCTTTGTCCAAAAAAAAAGCGGAGCCCCATTACAGGACTCCGCCACCACTGAGAGATATTTTCGGAAAATACTAGAAATTCATGCGACCGGAAACTGTCATTACGTAGTATTGCAGTTTTTCGATCGGATTCGTGTTGTTATATTCGTTCCACGCAGAGTTGTAGTTGCTGCCGTAGTTAATACGGCTGGAAAGATTCCACATATATCTGAAGTCCAAACCAATAGAGTACTTCGGAGAGAACTCTAGGTCAGCACCCACCAACGCACCAAAGTCTACTGCATGTGAATTCACATCAGAGTTTGAGTTGTTGTATGAGTTCATGTAAGCGTAGCTGTTTTTCATTTCGTAAGTTCTGTAAGAGTAAGCCGCGATACCACCGATTACTGGCTTCACGATACCATCAAAGAACTGGATTTTAGCTGCCAACGCACCTGTGTATTGATTCACATCAACGCCATTTTGGTTGTTATAGATATTGCCATACCAATTTTGGTTCACGGAGTAGTTCGAGTAAAGGAAAGAACCCTCGATGATGAAACCATCAACTTTGCTACCAAACGCTACACCAAGAGCATAGTTGCCCTTAACGTTGGAAACATCTGGATAGTCACCCATACCAACTAGACCGGAAACGTATTTGCTACGAACTGGCTCTTCTGGTTTGTTTTTTTCCAAAGATGCTGCCATTTCCTGGCGAACGATTTCGCGAGTTGCAGAATCATCAGTCACTTGTTTTTCAACGATAATAGGAGCCGGAGCCGCTACGGGTGCCACCACTACTGGAGCTACCGGTTGCTGAACTGGAACCTGTTGCGCTTGATTTAGATTGTTGAATTTATCACCGAACAATACGTCAGCACGGCGTTTTTCATCTTCCATGCGGGATTGCTCAAGTTTTTCCACGATTTTTTGTTCAGTTTGAACTTCAGCATCCTGACGGCTCTTACGGATGGATTCCGCACGAGACTCCGCCAATGGAGAAGCTTCAATAACAGTCGTAGGCTGTTTTTGAACCTGCTGAGTCGCCGCAGTGGCCTGAGCCGCCTGAGCTGGGGAGTTAATAATATAGATAGGTTGTGGCTTAACCGTTTGCACTTCACCTTGTGCTGCCGCTGGCAACGCAGTTTGTGTGCTTACAACCTGTGGTGTCGTCTGCTTGGAATACATAGCATCCAATTCAGCATCAACATCACCTTCTAGGGATTGAGCTAACGCAAATACTGGCGCCATGCTCAAAGCCGCAAGGACATAGAAATACTTTTTCATACAGTCTCCTCAGTGTGGTTTCTTGGAACCTTTTTTAATCGAAACCCTGTAAAGCAAGGCCAGTGCCAACAGGGACGGATTTCGGCCTCATCGTGTAAACTATTGAAATCTTGGGATTTAGGGCCTCAAAGCAGTCCGGGTTTGTTTGCCGGGTTGAATAAAGAAGTGACAACTCTTAGAGCGGTTCCTGAAATCCTTTCAAACTGGGGTCATTTTGGCCAGGGGTGGCAAACCCGCTGAAAAAGAGGGCAAAAACGCAGAAAAATTAGGGCTTTTTAAAAAATATGTTGAGGATGAAGGCCATCTAATATTACAAAGATCACCTCACTGCGGGTGTGGTGAAATGGTAGACACAGAAGATTCAAAATCTTCCGCGAAAGCATGGGGGTTCAAGTCCCTCCACCCGCACCAAATCTTCTTCGGAAGTAATAAATCAAGCTGACCTTCGAGTCGGCTTTTTTTATGCCCAAAATCTGCCGGCAATGTGGCGGCGGGCGTAGTTCCTCTCGCCAAAAATAGCGAAGGCACTGATTTTAAGTCAGTGCCATTCTATAGTGACTCTATCAAGAATGCAGGGCTCCCCGCCCGAATGGGGCTAACCAAGACTACTCCGTCGCGCTGCCGCACCCGTAGCGGGTGTGGATATAAGAATAGCCACAACACAAATATCTATTGGGTCGAAACGGATCAAAAAAAACCCACTTCATGACCAGCGAGGCGGCTGCCTTTTTGAAGATACCATAAAGACCGGGATGAAGCCTCTCGCCAAAAACAGCGAAGGCACTGATTTTAAGTCAGTGCCTTTTGATAGTGATTCTGTCTAAGTCTCAAGTGATTACGATTCAACTGGGTGATCGGACTACTTCACTCCACTAATGGATCCGAGTTCCCACTTCTTGCCGCCAACTTCAGACTTCAAAAAACAAGTATTGGTATTTCGCTGCCAAGTAAAGGCAGCGCATTGCGACTCTTTCACACACTGTTGAGAACAAACATACGGATCATTCGTTGCGAAGGATCGATAGTCGGCACCCATGTACTCCCAGCCACTACGGAAACCGATAGTTTTTAGCGCCGTAATAGCGTCAGTACGCGCTAAAAGTCGGCCCTCGCGGTTCATGATATTCAAACTACATTTTTGCATGTGGTAATAGTAGACGCTCGCAAAGCATCTTGCATCCACATTACAACTGGCAGCGCAGCTACTTTCATCAGAAGATGCCAGCAAAGAATAGCTCTCACCCACAAACTTAAATCCCCGATGAGAGTCCATGAATGTCCCAGAAGTCTTCTGCAAAGAGCCCAGAAGATCGCTGGAGATATTGTAGTAACGATCATCATAGCCGTTCACACTGACAACTTCATGAACAACCAAAATTTGCCTTTGACTGTCAGAAAGAGCCATCCAACGGGCTCTGTTAATCGCGATACGTTTTTCTGTCGGCCAATTTTTCGCATCTTTGCTCAGATTGTTAACCACAAGCTGTTCGTCGGTAGAGATGATATTCAATGAAGGGAGGGACTCAGAGATTTTTCGAACATCAACAACTGAAATTTGTTCCGGAGACGAGCGAAGAGCTGAAAATACGACATTCGCAATAGAAGTAAACTCAGCAACGACACCATCTCCGCCGCCGCCACCACTCATCGTACCGCCAATATCAACAGCGTAAACCGACGACGTAAACGTTCCGAAAAAAAACACTGCTGCTATCAATCGCAAAATGCCCATTTTTATCCTCTTTAGCGGGAGATACTACCCATGGCCTCTTTCAGCCAGCAAAACTTGGTATCCGTGTTGAATGTGAAAGCTTTACTCTTCAATGGGAAGAGAGATAGCCTACCCTCTTGACCATGGCTATACCAATTTAGTAAATAAGTTAAGAAAGTCTTTACCAAGCAGTAAAATTAAATGTGGGGCCTATGGAAGTATTTAACGCTCAAAACTATCGAGACCTCGTTCGCGCGCGCATTGAAAATATGCCCAACCGAGGATATGGCCAACTGGGAAAGCTGGCAGATCATCTCGATGTCAATCAAACCCTCATCAGCCAGGTTCTGTCGGGAAAAAAGGATTTCACTGAGGAGCAGGGAATTCTTTTGGCAAACTTCTTTAGCCTGAACTATTCGGAAACATCTTTTTTGCTTCAATTAATTCGCAAAGAACGAGCTGGAAGTCAGAAGCTTAAAGATTTCTTGGAAAAACAACTCGAACAAGCCAGAAAAGAAGCTTTTAAAGTAAAAAGCCACGTCCAAAAAGAAAAAGATTTATCGCCAGATCAACAGGCGGTCTTTTATTCAAGCTGGATCTACACAGCTGTGCATGGATTAACCGCCATCCCTGCCACACAAACCGTGGAAAGTATCGCAAGCTACCTGGGTGTCTCGCGCGCTCGAATTGCGGATGTCACAAACTGGCTGATCGAAGTAGGACTTTGCAAACAAGTTTCAGGAAAAATTGAAGTCGGACCGAAGGCTACTTTTATTGAAAAGGAATCCCCCCTTTCTGACAAACATCTTTCCAATTGGCATGTGAAAGCACTGGAAGCCATGGTTGAAAAACAGGAAGACGATTTCTTCTTTTCCGCACCGATGACGCTTTCTAAAGAAGACTACTTCGAGCTGCGCAAGGAGCTGGTGCTGCAAATTTCCAAGATCTCAAAGCGTGTGGAAAAAAGCGAATCGCAGATTCTTGTCGCCTTCAATATGGACCTATTTAAGGTTTAATAAACCAGGTAACTACTTTTTAGAGGTCGGGATAAAACGGCTGCCACTTTTGCCAGCGGCCTTGGGCTGACCCTTTTTCATTTTTTTGGGGCGCAAGTCCTCGTCACCAAAATCATCGTCAAAGTCAGTGTCATCTTCAAGCTCAGCATCCGCGGGCTTGGCAACTGCTTTTGGTTTCTTAACCGCAGCAGGTTTTGCTGCAGGGGTCTTCTCTGCCTTTGGAGCAGTTCTTACCGGGCGTTCTTCACGAGGCTTGGCTTTACCAAACGTTTCGATATCTTCCAAACGAATCAAGGACACTTTATTTGCCATGAAGGCTTTCAAACCCTCTTCTGAAAGACCTTTAATTTGTCCGGTGAAACCAAAATGGCCTAATGCTTTGCCTGTGATACGGAACTTAATCCCCGGCTCTTTTTTCAAAAGTTTGTTAATTTCATTCAGATCCGAAGAACCAAGTTCTTGGGCGATAACTTTGATAATATCCGCTAGCTTCATGGGGCACCTTTGATTGTCGACTGCCTATTCTTATATTACTGATCAGGAGTTAGTGCAATTCCCAAAGGCCCACTATGTATTTAGCGCAAAAACCTAAGTAAGGGCGCCATATCCTTGTTCGTTGAATTCAATCAGACAAAACCCATGACCGAAGGGATCTGAAAACATCGCCAATTTGCCATAAGGCTCTTCCTTGGTATCACTTTCAATCCGGGCCCCGTGGGCCAGAACCCTTTGGGAGGCGAGCTCGATATTATCGACGACAAAATCCAGATGAACAGGACTCCAGTGGCGGGAGTAACTTCTCCCCTCCCGGGCGGTTGGAAATGGCAATGTCCCCGCCTGATTCTGAAGGAGGTACACAGGACATGGAAGCCCCAAGAGCTCCACGAATTCAGCATCAAACCTACGGCCCAACCGCAAACCCAACCCTTCCGTGTAGAAGAGAATGGCTTTTTCAATATTATCGACATCAATGTTAACGAGTGCAGTTTTAAGCATGCATAAAGTGTAGTGCGATAGTCAGAAGCTGCAATTTGATTCCTGACAAGCGCCCTGCACTTCAGTGATTACGGTGCGACTTTATCCATATCCATTTTTCGAAGCGCCGGGAATTTCCAGCTCACAAATCCCACCGTCAGCAGACACATCACCGCCCCAAAACAGGCAGCCGGAACCGTCCCCAGGAATTTGGCGGCAACTCCGGATTCAAACTCCCCGACTTCGTTGGAAGAGCCAATGAACATCGAATTCACCGAAGAGATGCGACCGCGCATGTGATCCGGCGACGCCAACTGAACGGCGGTGCTGCGAATCACGACACTGACACTGTCAAACACGCCACTGAATATCAGCGCGAAAATAGACAGATAGAAGTCCTTGCTGACAGCAAAAACCAAAATGCTTAATCCAAATCCAAACACCGCACTTAGCAAATACCTGCCCGCGTTTTTACGGATTGCGAAGCGAGTTAGAATAAATCCCATCACCATCGCGCCCACCGCGGGTGCGGCTCTTAGGATACCCAAGCCCCGTGGTCCGATCTCCAGAATTTCTTTCGCATAGATCGGTAACAAGGCCGTCACTCCGCCGAAGAGGACTGAAATCATATCCAGGGTTAAGGCCGGTAATAAAATCGGATGGCCGAATACAAACTTCACACCGGATTTCAATTCCTCCACCATCGCGCGGGGCTCCCCATCCAGGGCGGGGGCTTCGATTTTCATTTTAATTCCGTAGGTGGCAGCCAGCGCCCCCAAAAGCAGAACAAAAATTACTCCGAAAGAAACCTTCATTCCCATGAAACCAAAAATCAAACCGCCCAATGCCGGTCCCGAGACCCGCGCCACTTGCATGGCAGTACTCATCCACGCCAAAGCCTTGGACAAACCATCTCGCTTGGTCATCTTGGGAAGAATCGCATACATCGAGGGCTGAGAAAATGCACGGGCCGCTCCGGAACATACCGAAGACAAATACAGTGCAAAGATATGCATTCCCGTGCTCCATTGATCACCGAACAATGAGGCCGTCAGCAAAATCCCTGATGCCAACAAGCTGCCTTCCAAAACCCAGCGGTAAACTTTAATCGGACGAGAGCGATCCACAACGTATCCAGCGTATAGCGCCAAACTTAGCGCAGGAATCGCTTCGGCTAGGCCCACCAGTCCCAGAGACAAGGGATCATTGGTGAGCTCGTAAATTCTCCACCCCACCACGACCGCCTGCATTTGCACGGCCAGGGTGAATAGAAAACGAGCGGAAATAAGCTTTTTGAAATCAGAAAGAGCAGAGGATGAGAGCATGTGGATACTTGTACACTGCTTTTCGCCCGCAGGCAATTTGCCAAACACCACATTACAACCTTGATTCTTGTCATTTGGCTGAAGTTTTTGAATTTTACCACCAAGCATACAACTCATACTTTGGGGGACGACAGTCATGAAGAAGTCTGTAGGAACACTTATATTAGGTCTTGTGATGGCAAACTCTGCTTATGCAGATTTTGAAGTCTATGGATTTGCCCAATTGGACTATGTGCAGGATTTCAAAAGAACAGATCCCGATTGGATCAGCACTCTAAGACCTTCAAAAATTCCCACTCAGGACAACCAGTATGGCAGTGATGGACAGGCGATATTAAGTCCCCGTCAAACTCGCTTGGGAGTTCAAGGCAACACCCCTGTTTCCGGAGACAACTTAAAATCACGTATTGAATTCGATTTCTTTGGCGTCGGAAAAGATGCCGGCAAAGTGACGCCTCGCTTGCGTCACGCCTATGGCGAATGGGGCACAGTACTTGTGGGCCAAACTTGGTCAAACTTTATGGATGTTGATGGCTTTCCCAATGTCGTGGATTATTGGGGGCCAACAGGTATGGTCTTTATTCGTACTCCACAAATCAGATACACTCCGATCACTGGAACAACCACTGTTTCCGTGGCGCTTGAGAACCCTTGCGCCGACCTGGATGCTTCGTTGGGTGCCGTCACTATGGATAACAAATATCCGGATCTTTCTGCGAAATATCGCTACAGTCCGGAATGGGGTCACCTGAATGTATCAGGAATAGTTCGTTACCTGGGGTTTGATTCTCCGGGCGCTGCCAACGCGGATCCTAAAGACCACAAGATGGGTTGGGGTGTTAATCTCTCCACGTCTTACGTGATTGGCTCTGCAGACAAATTGATTCTATCTGCAGTCTATGGCGATGGTATTGCAAATTATATGAATGACGGCGGCACCGACCTCGCAGCCGACGGCCCACCGGGTGACTTGCAGGCGAAAGCTGTTCCACTATTAGGATGGGTGGCCTACTTTGATCATCGTTGGAGCGAGATCTGGTCATCATCAATTGGTTTTTCCAAAACCGAAGTCACAAACACCAATTATCAGGCAGCAGACGCTTATAAGTTTGGCGAGTACTCCTCCGTGAATATGCTCTATACGCCTGACAAAAATGTCTTGATGGGAGCGGAGTTCCTGTATGGATTGCGTGAGGATAAAGACGGCGACCGTGGCGAGGACTATCGCGTGCAATTTACGTTTAAATATATTTTTGCAAACAAGTGGGCGAATCTTTAGGGATTAGCTTATTGGAGTTAGCGGAATTTTTAGAACAACCTTTGTGCCCCTTGGATGAGCGGGCACATGTTCTTCCTGGGAGGTGATCATGATACTTCCCCCCATCATCGTCAGATACTCTTTAACCAAAGGCATCCCATAACCGGTGCCTTTCTCCCCTTGCGTTCCCGTGCGCGTGGTGGCCGTGTCCAGACTGAAGATTTTGTTCAGCAGCGTTTCCGGCATACCAATGCCGTAGTCCTGAATTTCTATGACGGCCATGGTTTCTTGAGAATAGGCCCGCAAATCAATGCGCTCCCCTGGAAGAGAAAATTTAACTGCGTTATTAATCAGATTTGCCAATACCACATTGCTTAGAATCGTCTTTTCACTATTCACGACCATTTTATCGCGAGTCAAATCAAGGGCGATTTTAATCCCTTTTTGCGTGGCCAGAGTTTCTGACTTCTCCATCACCTCATTCAAAACAATGGCAATGGATACTGGGTTTAATGGCATCATGGCTTTTCCATCCTTGACGGATTTCAAATGGCGCACCTGGTTCAATAGGTTGTTGATGTCATTCACAGCCCGCTCCATCTTATCCAGTTCCAAAACCATGGGAGCTGCTTGTTCCTGGTCTTCGCGCACCTTGATCAGATTGTAAGTCATGGCTGACAACGTGTTTGCCACGTCATGCAAAAGAACCCGCAAAAGGTTTTCAACGTCCCAGTGTTTTTCCTGCAGTCTTGTCGTGAATTTCTGTTCGCCTTTGATATATAAATGAGTGGTTATGCCGGCAAAAATCAGAAAGGTGCAAACATTGAAACTTTTCTCAAAGTCGTAGTCACCATGGGTGGCGATGATATTCACACCCCCACCCTGCATTTTCAAAATCCAAAACCAGATCATCGCCACAAACACAGAAAAATAACCGTAAACGGCGCCTCGCACCTTTAACAATACCCCTGACACCAACGGAACGGCCGCAAGCCAAAAGATCCCGGGTGCCTCAACGCCTCCGGATAGATACAAAAGATATATCAATAGACCCGAAGCAAGCCCCACACAAGTCAGTGCCGCCGCCGTATAACTTTTGAAATAGTACAGAAACAAAGGTGGCAAAATCGCTGTCGCAATCCACAAAGTGAACAGCATCCCGTTATAGGTGGAAACGTGATATTCGAAATTGAATTTAAGCAGATAGACGCTGGATATTAGCAAACAGATGACGTAGATCATCTTCAGATAAAAGAGTCGTTTTTGTTGAGCTTCCTCAGCTGTGATCTTGAACTCGAACATTCTGGCTGTATTTCCAATTCTTTTCTGTTTATATATCGGCAGAAGGACATTTGTGCGGGAGAGTCATACAAAGTTTTAATATTTGTTGTCTCAACATGAGACCACCTCCGCGACCTAAGTCTCGCGACTCTAATGCGTCCTTTTTATTGGGTTTTCCGCCCACCGCTCCTTGGTCTGCATTGACTGTTGTTTATTTACTGCCTTTTTCAATCCACCTATCCTTTGTTAAACAAAAGGAATTCAATGACCTCTTCAAGAACCTCACTCGAGTTCACCGAGCGAATGGCTGGCCACTATATTTCAAAACCATTTGCCCTTTCCACCAACAGCCCACTTAAAAAATCGGATTTTGAAAACCTGGTGGAGTCACCTTCCCGAGTCCCATTTGAATTCACCCTCACCATCCAAGTTTCTGATTTGGATTCTTTCATCGTCGATCCGCAGTTAGAGGCTGATGCCGTGGGAGAAATCACGGATTTTAAGATTGAAAAAGGTCTGTTCAATCTTTTTGTGCGACCGGAAGCAAGCTCCGCCCTGGATACCGCTAAAGAAATGCACTACACGCTTTTCCTGCGTGATCCTCAGGGGAAGCCATGGACGTTCTTTGGTTTTAAGGAAGTCATTAAAGAAGACTCCTTCGAGATGTGGTCACAGACAACGACACTGTATTACTACCTTTATGAAGGCCACTCTGCCTACAATCCGGGCGAAACCAAGAATGTCAGCGGCGTTGGTATTTTGCACATATCCGTCAGCGACTTTATCAAGCAATTGACCACATTCAAAAGCAACGCTCCAACGCAAATTCAGGAACAGGAGGCGGTTGCCAAGTTTCTGAATGTCTTTGCGAAAAATCTTTGGCAGTCCTATGCGCCGTTTGTGTTCACAACCACCACAGCTCGTTGGAATGAACACTTTTATCCCATGCACACCACCCAGGGTGTCGCCATTGGCGAAAAGACTCTTTATCCTCTGGACACTCCGGATGGTTTGACGATTTCAATTCAGCGCTTCAAAGCCAAAGAAACCAAAAACGTTATTTTGCTGCTTCATGGATTAACCACCTCCACTGACATGTTCATCATGCCCGAGCACCAAAATTTTGTGAACTACCTGCACAGCAACGGATACACCGATGTGTGGTCCCTGGACTGGCGTGGCAGCGGCCGCTTCACTTACAATCTGGGACCTCATCGCTATAATCTGGATGACATTGCCAAAAACGACATCCCCACAGCAGTGGATTTCATTCGCAAACAATGTGGTGAAGACGTAAAAATCCACGTGGTCTGCCACTGTGTGGGCTCCATTTCCTTTATGGCTTCCTTGGCTGCCGGTCATGTCAAAGGCATCACCAGTGTCATTTCAAACAGTGTTTCGCTGACTCCCAAAGTGCGCTGGCAGGCATTTATCAAAATGCTTTTCGGTCCCGACTTGCTGGAATATGTTTTTGGTTATGCTTACATCAGTCCCCGCATGGCTTACTTTCCGGGGCCCGGTTTTGGAAAATGGCTTTATTGGATGGAACGTGGCATCCGTCACGAGTGTAAAGAACCTGCATGTCACCTGGTGAGCTTTATGTGGGGCTGGGGGTATCCAGCGGCCTACGTTCATCGCAACATTCACCCGACCACGCACCGTCGTCTGAAGGATTTATTCGGCGGCACCAGCTTTCATTACTACCGTCACATCAGAAAAATGCTTTTCGCAAAGGCCTCTGTATCTTTTGATAAGTCCAAAAACTATCTGGAGGAAAGCCAAAAAGGAACTCTGCCTCCGACTCTGTTCCTTAGTGGTTCAGACAACAACATCTTCCCGGGCTCAAACAAAATGACCTACGAGGCATTGAAAAATAGCAAGAATGCCGCGCATGTCGAATATCTGGAGGTCCCCGGTTATGGACATCAGGACACCTTCATGGGGCAGTACGCGCACATCGAAGTCTTCCCTAAACTTTTGGCATTCCTGAACAAGCAAAGGGTCTGATATGCAAATCGATTTTCATCTGGGTGTGACCTATGTACTTGCGCGCATGAGTGGATTTTCCCCTTATGAGGCCAACACCATCGCCAGCAGCTCACAGTATGTTGACGATGCGGTGAACTCCGGTACTATTTTTTTTGAAAACCGCTCTGTTTATGAATTTCGCGCCAGCGCCCACAAGATGCTGGACTACCGAAACTTCAAAGAACTGGCAAACCATCATGTGTGGATTCCCTTTCACTTTATTCCCGGCAATGAAGTCCGCGATCAAGGTATCGACTCCTTGGCGCAGAAGCTGGTGTGTCGTCCGAATAGTAAAATTGCCCAGGATGTCGTCCACAGTTGTGTGACCAATTTCAATAAACCCTTTGGCTATCATCTGCTGGGCGTAACAACCCACGCCTTCGTGGACACTTGGGCTCACCAAGGGTTTGCTGGTATCACTCACGAACTGAATAAAGTCAGCGAGATCTATGACGGCGAAGGCGCCCTGGATGCTGACATGATGAACTACCGCAAGAAGTTCTATCGCAGAAACCCATTCCGTCGCATGTACGATTGGGTTCTTTCATTCTTTGTGGGTGAATACAATCCCATCGGCCATGGCACGGTCTTGTCGTACCCTGATCTGCCCTACTTACGCTGGAGCTACCAGGACTGGCAGGGCCGCACCATTCAGCGCGACAACCCTTCCGACTATATGCAGGCGATTCACCACGTGTTGGCCTTTTATCAGGAAGTCCGCAAAACCCACGGTCTGCCTGTGGTGAAAATTTTCGATGAAGATCTGAAAAAACTAAAAGAGCTGATTCAGACAATCGATAACGAAGAGGGCGAGGAACGCCTGCAAAAATGGCGCGAGCATATTCAATGCGGCACCTTTCAATTTGGCACGGACACCTGGAACTACTCTGTTGAAGGCAAAGATGGCTGGCTGAGTGAAGCCTTTGAAGACATCGAAACCAATGATGACTTTGACTTCAACTCCGACCTGGAGCTGTTAAATGTTCCGTATAAGGAAGAGTTTTTAAAGTCCAACTGGAAGCTGATGCATGATGCTTTGCTGTTTTATCGCTTTACAGTTTTGCACGATGTTCTTCCCAGATATCAAATTTGTGTCGCATAAGGATTTTACTGTATGAAACTTGATTTCGACTACGTGGTGATTGGTTCAGGATTTGGCGGCTCTGTGATGAGCTGCCGTCTGGTTGAAAAAGGCTACAACGTCTGCCTGCTGGAGCGCGGACGCCAATGGAAAATGCACGAATTCCCTCGTCGCCCCCATGAGATTCAGGACAATATGTTCTGGGATCCGGAAGATGGCAAATACGGTTTGATGGAATTCCGCGACACCCCGGACAGCGACGTCATGACGTTGACGGCGAGCGGTCTGGGCGGAGGCAGCCTGATTTATGCGAATGTTCTTTACCGCATGCCAGAAGAGCTTTTTGCGGGATGGCCCGGTGGTTTCACTCGCAACAAGCTTGAGCCTTACTATGATAAAGTGATCTCCATGATGGAGGCTCGCCCCTATCCGTACAACTCCGATCCGTATTACACGGACACTCCGAAGACCACGGCCATGAAAAATGCCGCACAACAGATGCAGCAGAATCCCGCCTCCCTGACGCCTGCGGAATTTCAACTTCCGCCACTGGCTGTCCGTTTTGAAGGCGAGTTTCCAGGACAACAATCCTTGAATTCCCATGGCGCAGTTCAATCAAAGTGCAACAAGTGTGGTGAGTGCGACCTGGGTTGCAATATTCACGCAAAAAACACCCTGGATCTGAATTATATTTTTCGCGCCAGAAATCTAAAAAATTCCACAGGCACTTTGGATTTACGAACACAGGCCGAAGTCAGCAAGATTGAACAAGTTGGCGACCACTACAAAATCACTTTCCACGTCCCGCAATTCCCCTCTCAGGAAATCGTTTTAACCGCCGGCAAAGTCATTGTCTCTGCGGGTTCCGTGGGCTCCACATCGCTTTTGTTGAAAATGAAACAAAAGGGCCTGTTACCGAAACTGAACAACTGGCTGGGACAGAAATGGTGCGGGAATGGTGATCTGTTGGGAATGGTCTTAAATACCAAAGACAACCATGATCCCACGAATGGCCCGGTCATCACGAGTGCCATCAAATACTCAATGAAAAACTATCCTGATGGTTTCCCTCACGGAATGTATCTGGAGGACGCGGGCTTCCCGATTGGCATGGCCTGGTATCTGTCAGGAAAAGTTCCGCAGATCACGGGCATAACAGGTGTGCTGTCACTGGTATGCAAAACTTTGAAAAAATACGCCTGCAAAATTTTGCGCATCAAATACAAGTCTGAAATCAATGTGGGTGATGACTTTGCAGCGGCACTGGATCGCGGCACTTTCACCCGCAAAGCGATGGTTCTGCTGGGTATGGGACGCGATCGTTCTGACGGCGTGGTCTCCTTACGTGATGACGGACAGACCGTGATTAACTGGGACATCAAAACCAGTGACCTGCACTTTGATCGCATGCGCGAGGAAATGAAAAAGGTCGCGGAAAACCTGGACGGAACTTTTATGGACAACCCTCTGACTCATTTGGATAAGGTCATTGCGGTTCATCCCCTGGGAGGCTGCCCGATGGGTGACAGCGCTGATTCAGGCCTGGTGAGCCCTCGTGGTGAAGTCTACGGGTATGAGGGGCTTTACGTCGTTGATGGCAGCATCTTGCCCACCTCAACCGGCACGAACCCTTCCTTGACCATTGCCGCCGTGGCAGAGTTTATCGCTGACCAAATCCCAGCGAAACCATCCATTATGGCTGCTTCCAATTTGAGCGATACTCAAAAAAATCAATAATCTAAGGGGGTTACTTATGCCCCCGTTGTAAATAACCAAAGAAGCTTAGTTGCCTTAGTATTTAACTTTTGATAAGCTCAGGACATTCCAAATGGAGTGTCCTTATGTCTTCTGCTACCACGCCTTTATCAAATCTAACGTTTCGGTCTCTTTCCAGATTACTAATTCCCACCCCACTGAAAGAGAAAATCAAACAGAGTCCTCTTGGAAAAATCAACCTCACACCAAAGCAGCAACGAACCGCAAAGTTCGCGGGCCTCATTGCAATAATTTTGATTTCCATCACCACCTATAACATTTTCTTTTTTGAAGGCACCGATGATGCTTTCGTTAAAGCTCACCTGCACACCGTCAGTCCACGCATTGTTGGAACCGTTGTGGAAGTTCTGGTGAAGGACAATCAGCACGTCAAAAAAGGCGATGTCCTGGTTCGTCTGGACAAACGCGATTATGAAGTGCAAGTGAAGGCCGCTCAAGCTCGCTACGGGAAATCACATCGTGACCTGGGTCGCTTCAATGGTTTTGCCAACCTGGGACCTTCCGAACGCCCGGTGTTCGATCAATACCAATCCGATGCACTCGTGACTGAGGCTGAATTACAGAAAGCACAGTTGCAGTTGGAGTACACTTCCATCGTGGCTCCTGAGGACGGAAAGATCGGTAAACGAAATGTTGAAACCGGTGAATTGGTTCAACCCGGACAACCGTTGATGGCCCTGATTGAAAATGAACCATGGATCGAGGCAAACTTTAAGGAAAGTCAGATTCGTCATTTCCAAATCGGTCAGAATGTTGAAATCAAAATCGACGCCATCCCTGGCAAGACTTTCAAAGGGCATCTGGACAGTATTGCTCCGGGCTCTGGTTCCACTTTCTCGCTACTGCCTCCGGACAATGCGACAGGAAACTTCACTAAGATTGTTCAACGTATTCCCGTAAAAATAGTTTTCGATAAAGAAGATATGAAAGGTTACGAAGATAAGCTGATCTCAGGCATGTCCACAGAAGTCTCCGTTAGAATTCACTAATGTCTGCCGATATCGCTCATGGTTCAAGCACTGAACCCCCGATGACTTTTAAATCCTGGCTGGCCGTTTTCGGAGCGGTGCTGGGGGCCTTTATGGCCATTCTGGATATTCAAATCACCAATGCCTCCATCCGTGACATCACCGGCGGTTTGGGAGCCACGCTTGAAGAGGGCTCCTGGATTTCAACCTCGTACCTGGTCGCAGAAATCGTGATCATTCCGATCAGCGGCTGGCTGACGCGGGTGTTTTCACTGCGCACTTATCTGACGTGGACTTCGATTCTGTTTCTAATCTTTTCCGTGGCCTGTGGTCTGGCGTGGAATCTGGAATCGATGATTATCTTCCGCGCCCTGCAAGGTGCAACCGGCGGAGCACTGATTCCCCTCGCCTTTCAAGTCATCCTTAGAATGCCCACAAGCAAACGCAATATCGGTATGGCGATGTTTGCCATCACTGCGACCTTTGCTCCAGCGATCGGCCCCACTGTCGGTGGCTACCTGACCCAAATGTTTCACTGGTCCGTGGTCTTTTACATGAATCTGATTCCCGGCGCATTCCTGATGGCCGCGATCTACTTCGGTATCGACAAAGCCCCCAAGCAACTGGATCTGCTAAAACAGATCGATCGCTGGGGTATTATCACCATGGCAATCGGTTTATCCTCTTTGACGATCTTTCTGGAGGAAGGTGAACGCAAAGACTGGTTTAACTCCTCGACAATTATTTGGCTTGCGATTTCCTCACTGGTTTTCCTGACAGCTTTCCTGTGGATTGAACTTAAAATCAAAAATCCATTCATCAATCTGCGCTTGCTGATGCAAAAGAATTTCGGTTTCGGCTGCCTGGTGAACTTCGTCGTGGGCCTTGCGATGTATGGAGCACTTTACCTGTTGCCACTGTATCTGGCGACGATTCAAGGGTACAACTCCGTCGACATCGGTCGCACGATGATGTGGGCTGGTATTCCTCAATTGCTGATCCTGCCCTTTGTTCCGAAGATTTTGGCGCGTGTCGATGCGCGCTGGTTGGCTTTTATTGGTATTAATATTTTCGGCATCAGCTGTTTGATGAACAGCCATATGACCGCGGATGTTGGTTATGACCAGCTGATGTGGTCGCAAATTGTGCGCGCCATGGGGCAACCGCTGCTGATGATTCCGCTTTCCACAATCACGACGGGCCTTGTAGCCCCGCAAGACGTGGGATCCGCTTCCGGATTGTTCAATATGCTTCGCAACCTGGGTGGCTCCGTGGGGATCGCTCTATTGGGAACCATGATGAGCCACCGCGAGAAGTTTCACTCAGCCATGCTAACTGAAGGTGTCAGTCTGTTTCACAAAAACACCCAGCAGCGCATAGCTGACTTGGAAGGATTTTTCATGAGTCGTGGTGCAGATGTCGTGACCGCTCATCAAAAGGCCATCGCCACACTGGATGTTCTGGTTCGCAAACAAGCGAACCTTTTAAGTTTCAACGACTGCTTTAAGTTCGTGGCTATTGCTCTGGTGGCAAGTTCTGTCTTGATTCTTCTGTGTGACAAGGTCAAAGGCGGCGGTGGCGGCGAAGCGCACTGATTTCCACTGTCTCCGAGTGAGATCGTCCAGATCCTGACAGCTGTCTAAAATTATTTATACGTTAGGCTTCCAAATCACCCTGGAAGCCCCACCAAATGCACTGGAGTCGGCATTTCCCTGGCCTCTAATTTGAATATCTTAATCACATGATTAAGATTCAATTTGCCTCCACACTTCTGATTTTCCTGATGGTCCCCTTGATGTCTCAAGGTAAGACAGCACCGGCCTGCGAGCCCACGGGCTCTCTTTCGAAGTTTACAACGGATATCTCCGACGTAAAAAAACATATTTCCGAAAAGCCCAAGGAAGTTCCCGGCTACAACTCCTGCAAAGGCAAAGAGTCTGGAGTGGCTTCCGTTTACGGCATTCGCGGCCGCGATAGCTTCGCGGGCAAACGCACCGCCAGTGGCGAAGTCATGAGACCGGAAAAACTTCGCGCAGCCATTCTACGAAGCGCTTCCCGACAATACCCGATGGGCAGCTGGGTTCGCGTTTCCAGTGGTGATCGCTCAGTGGTGGTTTGTATCAACGATAAAGGTGGCGGCAAACGCGGCCGGGTGATTGACCTTTCCGCTGCCGCTTCCCGCGCGCTGGGAGGCGATGATTTGACTGATGTGGAAGTTGAGTGTCTGTTAAAGCCTGCAGATGGATCGGGCCGCTGTGATGACAAGGTCGCAGCCCAAATTTCGGCGAATGATTTCTAATTCCTACTTAAGAATGACCTGCTCGGCTTTGCCGTCTTTGATTTCATAGACGCTGGCCGTGCCCATATAACTTTCAATTTGAATACCGGTACTTTTGCCAAGCTTCTTGGCGTGCTCATCCTGGGCTGGAATCACGTATAACGGGATGCCGACCTCTTTTTGCTTGTTCTCATTTTTAGTGACGGTTTTTTCGATATTTGAGATTTTCCATTTCTGGATTTCCACGGCCTTCCAACCTGAGCCTGACTTGGTCAGTGCCACGGCATATTGCTGACTTAAATCTGCACCCAGAAGAACAATGTCTTTCTCGCCGTTATTATCGAAGTCCGCGATGAACGCCATTGGTACACCACTGGGTTCAACTTCTTTAACCAAACTCACGACAGAGCTGCCATAGTCCTTCAGATCAAAAACCAAGAATTCAGGATTCCATTGCGCAAGAGCCTTTTTAGCTTCGGCTGGCACTGAAATCTTCGTCTTCCCGTCTTGAACCGAGATCTCCACCCCATTGTCCTTGGAAACCGCGATCGGAGCAGCCACCGCAGAACAACTTACGCCACATAGAATGCCCAGCAAAACTGTTTTCATTATTGACGTCCTCCTTTGGATTTCGCAGGAGTTTTTCCAGCCGGTGCATCCGTATACTTTTTATTGGCGCCCAATTTACGAGGACATTTGTCTTCGCGAGGAACCAGGAATACGTGACTGTCGACTTTACCGCACTTTTTCATTCTGCGTGCCCAACCTGGAGAAGCCAGACTTGGATTGTAGTAATAGATCACATCATTCGGGCCTTCACGAACTGACAGGTTCACAGCCTTTTTGCATTTCTCCAAGGCGTCTTTGTCATCATCCTTTGTCGCTCTGATGTTGTTGTTTAAATTATCCTGAGTCCAACTGAATTGGGAGTCATCAAAAACAACTCCACAAACCGTACTTGGAAAAGCGTCATCTTCCGCCCGTGACAAAACGACTTTATTCACGGCAACCATTCCGTCAAAATTCTCTCCGCGAGTTTCGTGATAGCAATTGCAGATCATGCAAGTCGTTGCCGATTGCCTTTTATTACAGGTTAAAGAAGCCGCCCAAGCAGAAGCATCCACGAACGACAAACCGACAATCATCAGAAAGGCACTGGAAAATAGTCTCATCTCTCTTATTTTACTCATTTACCTCACATTCGGAAGACCTTTCTCTCCTGCCCGAACAGTTTGAACTTTCGCATACGCCTTTGGTCCAACCCCTTACCCAATCCAGGCGCAGGAAACACTTCATTTCAAACAAGCTCCTGTCGATAAGGTCTTGTATGGCAAAACTTCTGCGTAAATTTATGCGAATCCTGCGCAATGCCCTCAGCGCACTTACTGCACTTGTTCTAATTTCTTTCTTAGTGACGTCTCAACAGCGCGTTTCAATGTGGGTCGGCTGCTCAGGTTTGGTTCTACTGCTAGCTTGGCTTGGTTATAAATTTAGACCCCGAAATGAAAAGTATCTGGATTCCCGTGGGTATGTTGTCTTACGCAAATATGACGAATTCGAGCATCGTTTTATCGCAAAACGGTTTTTACGAAGACGCCTCTATCACAATGAAGTGGTTCATCACATTAACGGTCGCAAAACCGACAATGCCCTCGACAACCTCTGTGTGATGGATCGTAAGAAACATGATGCATTCCATTCGTGGCTGCGCTGGAAAAAAATCAAATCGGGCGAGTACCCAAGCTTGCAAAGGCAAAAAAGAATTCTTGTGGATGAATACCATGGCATCCTCCTCACTGAAAAACACACCTCGCTCTTTAAGCAAAGAAAGTTCAATTCCTGATACCATTGGAGTCACACCAAGAAGCCCCAGACTGAGACAAAAATGCGCTTGGAAACAAGACTTGGACCATTGTTTACTTCTCAGAGGGCCAGGGTCGTGGCTTAATAGATTCATGAGCTTGAAGATGAAAACTAATTTTCTGACGACTATTGTACTTGGACTGGCACTCTTGGCACCACTGAGCTGTGGTCAGTCCTACAATTCGTCATACTACGACGCTGACATTTACGGTGAAGGTGGTGGCGGCACTCCCGCTTTTCAGGCAGCCCAGGCTATTTTAAGAACTGAATGCGCCACTTGCCACACTCAGGCCAGCCATCAAAGCTGGGGTAATATTTCTGAAGCTCAGTTTATTGCTTTGGGATTGGTTTCCCCGGGAAATCTTTCAGGTTCGCAAATTTATACCAAGCTCAGAAACAACAGCGTCAATTCGACCGGCAACATGCCGCCTTCTTACAGTTTGAGCAATTCACAGATTCAAACAATCGAAACCTGGATTTTAGGTATCATGTAAACTCGCTTACATTCTGTAAGCGAGGCCAATTCTCCAATACATCGTCTCGTCCTTGTAAACCATCCCCATGCTCTGAATGTATTCAAAGCGTTCGCTTAAACGGGCACGCAAATCCACAAAGCCACCGGAAATTAATTTTGAACCCGACTGAACAGTCATATTGCCATTGGATCCGGAAGACCAATTTACGTTCTTCATGTAGGTCGACAAATCCAGCCCCAAATCAACCTTCGGTCCCAAGCGGTAAAAGATACGCGGTGTGATTCTGAACGCCATCCACGGCACGCGGGCCTCGAAGTAATTCAGACCAGAGTTCTTATCGCCCCCCACAGCACTGCCGCTGGCAATACCACCACCAACACCCCATCCCCAGTTCGCGTGGTAGATGTTTTTCTCAACCCCCACTCCAAACCCGTAGTAGGACGCTTTGGATTCCTGTGTGCCGCCGACATTGTCGGTTATCGAAAGTTTCTCAACCCAGGAGTTAAACTCCGCCGACAACAACCACTTTTCCATCGGAGGCACGACACGAGTCACCGATCTTTGTGCATGACAGTTTAAAGAAACCAGAATGATCAGAGGTAACAAAATAATACTTCTCATACCCGCCTCCTACAGTGACAAGTGCAGCTGACTTTGCAGCATCCACGTGTCTTGAGTGACACTGTCGTCGTTGATAGTACGTCCATTAACAAAGCCGGCACGGAACTCCATGCGTGGCATCGGGAAAGCCAAAAGACCAAAGGACCATTTGAACATATCCGAGGAATCTGCAGACAGCGTTGGATTGTAGTATTCAACCTGACTCAGAATATTGTAGCCGCGGGAAATCCGGGTCAGATTCCGCAACATCAAATAGCCACCCATTTTGTCACTGGGATTGGAAAGAGGGCTGTCTTTAACAAACCCCAGTTCCGTCAGCAAACTGTCGCCCTTGGAAAAACCCAGCTTTTGGTGCACAGCCATTCGGGTTTTCTCGACGTATTCGTTGCGTGAAGCCAGAGCTGATATCCCGACGCGATTTTGATCAGCGACGTCGTACTCAAACATGACCGACGCCCCTTTTTGCCGGACGTCCTCTTTTTCCTGAAGCAGGTTTCCAACGAACAAGTTCCCCGTTACTTCCCAGCCATCGGCGTAATACTGGGTAATCACCCCTGTGGATTGATCGTTTTGCGCGAGATCCGTGACATTGCGACTGTAGGCCGTGTGGTCAGCGATACGGATACCAAAAACTTTATCCATCAATCCCACATAAGTGAAAAGCGACTTGCTGTACTTCCAACGGAAATAATGTTCACGGGAGATCATGTTCTTATTATCAGGATCTTCGATGTTGGCGCGAGACGCCGGCGTGGGTTGATATCCCCCCGACAAAACAAACAAATACTTGCCGGCACGATCCAACTGAAGAGCGACATTGGCATCAGCCTGCATCGTGATATACTTACTGACGGCAGCAGAGCCACCTGGATTGTTTTGAAAATAGATCCCGCGATATTTAATCCCAGGACGAACCCACCATGGCAGTTGCGTGGAGCCCAGAAAACCTGAACTGGCAGCGATCTCTTCCTCGGTTGTTGTGGATTTAAAAACAGCACGGGACGCGATCTCGGTTGCGAAAAGAGCGCGACCATAATCGGTCAAGGGTCCATTTCCCTGGCCGTTATAATGACAAGTGATGCATGTATTGTATCCATAAGAAATAAAATCTGGATACGCTTGCGCAGGTTCGGAAACCAGGCTTCCCAAAAATAACAATATCGGCAAAACAAAAATCACGCTGCAACCTCATTTGAAGAACAAAACCGAATTGGAGCTTCAGTTTAGGGTTCCTGTCCATGAGGCGCAAATCAAAAGCACGGAATATGAAGGAGTATTTTGCAGTGCTCCCTACTGAGGAGCACCGTTATCCACCCAAGAGTTGACGATATTGCGTTGGGCTTCCGCCAAGATTCCACTTGTCGGCATCGGATTGTTGGCGTTGTTCATACGGGATTTGATATTCGCTGCCGCCAGTCTTGCCGCTGCATAATTGGTCAAATCCAATCCCCCGCTGGCTTTACCGGGAGCATGACAGGACACGCAGCTGTTCGTGAACACACCACCGCTGGCCACCAACTGCGAGAATGTCACATTCGTCGGAGAAGCTGTTGGCGACGCCGTGGCCGTGGCTGTTGGAGTCGGCGTTGGATTCGTCGCACTGGTCGATCTCAGAGTCGCAAACTCCAATGCGATTTTATCCGTGGTATTTGGAGTCATCACCAGAAGCGCATTTGCAGTTCCAGCGGACAGATTTGTCGCTGCCGTGGTTGAAATAACCGCATTCACGTTTTGATAAGTTGTTACTTCAGAAGCCAAAACATCGTTCGCATGGATCGTGATCATCTGTACCTGATAACTTCCGGACGAGGTGTTTTTCAAACGCAAAGATGGATTGCGGAACTCATAACCCTGAGTCACACCACCCACCACAGCACGGCGGATTTCAATAGTCGCCGTTAACGGTGTGGACGGAGTTGCCGCAGCCAAATCAAATGTCATGGTTTGGAAAGCAGTTGTAGTCGCCAAATTTGCTGGAACAGTGACTGAAGCAGACTTCACGGCGCTGGAAGGAGCCGTCACACCGGTCTCAACCAAACACTCTGCATACTTTTCCTGAGCCGCAGACCAGTAAGTATTGATTTCAGTGATACGCGCCTGATTCGCAGGTCCCGTATAAGGTGGTTTATGGGAAGCGTTGACCGCTTGAGATGAAATTTTCGCAGCACCTACCGCCGCAAAGGCCACATAGGAAGTTTTCACATCTTGAGAACCAAAGACACCCAAACCCGGACCATCGGTAATATGGCAGCCACTGCACGTTTGTGCCAGGAAGGGATGAAAAGTATTTGCATACACTTTTACGATCGCTTCCTCGCAGGTTTCCCCGCTGGCAGTTGAGAAATACGCACTTCCACCGGACACACTGCTCATGATGAAGCCCTCGCCACAGTTGTTGAATGCAACAAGCGTGACCACAGCCCCAACGGCCCAGAATAATTTTTGTCCTATCTTAGTCCCCATCACTCCCCCGAGCAAACGAACAAATACAATATCACTTAGGCGACTTTGATCACTTGAGAAAGCTGATTCGTATCCAGGATACGACCACCCACCCGATCAAACAAATCCATACGTTTATTGGCCTGACACCAGTTCGCAAATACCGCTGCTGCCACCAATTCAGGATTCGAACCCGTCACAAATGTCGGATCAGAAGCCTGGTTGTTGTTGAAGTGCCCCACTTGATAGTCACTTGTTGCAGGACGACCCGCAGGATCGTAATAAAACAAGTACGCAATACCATGACCGCGATCGCCAACCCAAGGTGCCGCACGGTCCTCAGAAGGATCACTGTACACAGAGCCATCCGAAACAACCAACACCATCACAGGCTTACCCAGAACATTGGCAGTTTCAAGGATACGGCCCACTTCATTACCAGCGTCCAGGTCCTTGGCATCACCCGCAGTACGAGTGTTGTTGTGGTAGTCATAACCACCAATTTCAAGATTGGAAGAACCGGCTTGTCCAAGCAGCGTGTTATAAACCATCGCACCAAATAACAACTCACGGTTGTTATTTGCAGTATTGGCATTGATACCCCAAACACTGGCAACGCTGGCGCTGGAACGTGGATCCACAGCCGAGTTCCCTTTTGCCAGGACATCAATATTCTTGATACCCGCACAATCCAGAACTGTCTTTACGGTTTCGCCGCCCTGAATGGAGGCGATCTTACGAGTTTGAGATTCAGTAAGGTTGCTCATCAATTTAACCAAGGAACCTTTTTGAGAGGCGTTCAGCGAGGTGTTTAATGATGAACTGTAACCAATCGAAGTAAGCAACGAAGTATAGTTATTCACCACCAACGGCGCTGGTGGCGCGGCAAAGCCCGAAGACTGATTCATACCCGTGCGCGTGTTGCGATTGCCCATATTAGGCAAATTGGAACCAACAAGCCCGGCCTTGGTGATAGCACCAGACACGTCAAACTTGTTCGCATTGGTATCATTCTGGGAGTCCACACAAAACGCGATGAACGCTGTTTTTGAAATGGTCGTTGTTGAAGCTCGGGCTTTAAGCCCGGTCAAAAACTTACTGATGCCATTGCCGGCAAACGGCGCATTACCGAATGTGCGCTCGATAGGAACCTGGTTGTTTCCCAGACCCAGTTTGTTATAGGTCGAAATCGGCTGGCGAGCAGCATTCTGTGGCACATAGTTCGCGGCCATCGCGGCACCGCCACTTAGATTGACTGTCACAAAGGGAATCAATGAATTTGGAATCGGGCACTCCGCCGCTGTCGCTGCGTGAGCGGAATTCCCCAACACTAAAGACATCCAGTTTGGCACAAACATGTGCGCTGCAAACGGAATCATTCCCGCTGACAAAAAGTCACGACGGCTGACTGGTTTCTTATGACCAGATTGCGCCCACATAGGGATGTCTTTTTTATTTTTTGCCATATTCTCCCCCCAGAGAAGTCCTGCTAATAAAACTTAAATCAAAAACTAGTACGTAATAGCATCGAAACTGGATAGCATTGCCGCACAAGTCGACAACATCAATCCATTCGTGGATGCCGCCTGAGTACGCGCCGCTGCTGCCAGGGCCGCTATGAACTCAGTCTTATATCCTTGCAAAAGAGCCAATTCTTCCATGCTGATATTTCTGCCCCAATAAGAGCGAGCCATGCCACGCACGCTGGATTCGAAAGCTGCGTCGGTCAACGAACTCACACCTGCGGCGAAATTCACACTGCCAAAGAAAGCACGTTGCGCTGCCGCCTGTGCTTTCTCTGTTGTCAGCAATGAGTTACAAACTTCACCGGCCAGACTGGTCGCACTTAGCATCAAAGGACCGTTGGCCATGCTTAGGTCATTCCCCGCTGCCAGGGCTCCGTAGCGATTGTTATATTCTGATGACAAAGCCGTGCTCACCGCAGTTACGTTCGTCACACGCATCATGGAAGCCATGGTCTGTTCAGCTGAAAGCAGGGCATAAGGAATTCCCAGCTTCTCGGAGTCGGTTTCCTGAACTGTCCCGCCGCTGGTAGAGGAAAAATCCTCACTCACCGGCAATTCACCGTAGCGACCACAGTTATTGAAACTGACCGTCACGAAGATCATCGAAGGAAGAACGTAAAATAGAAACTTGATATACTTCTTATTCATAAATCCCCCCTTCACCTTAGTTCAAACACTCTGTTTTAGTGGCCATTCTTTCGAACAATGCTTTTAGCTTGTAACCGTTTTGTTCGAACTCATCCCCCCACTCTTTCAAGCGGGCCTTGTCGTTGACAGGGTCCAGAGTCTTACGACAAACAGTTTCAAACACTGTTTTTGCCATACACTGACTGAACCGGCGGGAATTCGAAACCACGCGGCCGAAACCGGCTGCGCCATTGCCACTGAGTGCATCACCGCGCCACTCAAAGAAATCAGCATTCTTGGTTCTGATCGCATTGTTAACAAAGGAAGTGTTGGTGGTCACATAGCCGGATGGGAATACCGAGTTGTTGCGATTCATTTTAATCACAACACCTGTGTTGGTATCCGCGGCGATACGATACTCCGCCGGAGAACCACCACGCGTGTTCACATCTGAATGCTTGATACCCAAGGCATCAAAATCCCATTTGGCAAAAGCCCCACGGAAACCATCCATCACGGTGTGACACCCTTTGCAGGACGTCGCAAACTTCATATGGTCGCCACCTGGAAAACGGTCGATATCGCGACCGATACGCACGTCAGAAGCGCCCGTGTCGGCCCAGTCATTCAAAGGCACACACATAAATTCACGGAAAGTATATTCAACAAGACGACGGTTTGTCCCGGCCGTGGCATGCGCACCCATAAATGCACGCAACGTCAATACACCGGCAGGATCCGGATTCGCCACAGACGTTGTCGCACTGGTCGCAATCTGCTGGCCAGTTCTGCGCACCAGATTTGTTGCCAGGTTCACGCGTTGTGTTTCCAAATCCATATAGTGATTATTGGAGATCAACAAATCCGCCACCATATCAGAGCGCACGTTCGCACCGCTGCCCATGTAGTAGATATTGCCCGTCAATAGTTCGCGGGCATCGGTCTGATCACGAGTGACGCCGATAAAGGTCGCCACCATGTCATTCAATTCTGTTTTGATTGTTTCATCACGAGTTGAAAGCTTCAACGCCATCAACTTTACAGTGATGTTCAGGAAGTTGTTATCGGCTGTCGCGATTTGCGCAGCACCCATCACATCGCCTCTGTTCAGCAATGCAACCATTTGAGAAACAATGGGACTGTCTGCAGGAAGTTTTGTTCCGGTCAGACGCTCATAGATCTTACGCGCTTTCAATTCCATTGCAGAAGGGTCCGCAGCACCTGTCACAGGTTTTACCTGTGCATGCACCGACTGCCCTACAGACAGCAGCCCTACAACAATGAGTGTGGTCATCAAGAATCGCATCATATCCCCCAAGCCCTTATCGACAATTTTCGCTTGAAAATGACCCAACCCCCACAAAAAAAGGTTGCAATCTCAACTTGATACTGGAGAAGTTTTTTGCACCAGGGGGTTTTCGTCTAAGAGATTTCCAATGGTCGGTCTTGACTCCACGTTTTGCTCAGAATTCAGAGAGGAAAATTGACATTTTGCCCGGTTTTTAAGCACGGAAACAGGGGCCTTTTGAGCGCATATTTTTAAAAGAAGTACTTATCGCGGAGCTTGGGAAGGTGGTCCGATACTTCCCGGAACAACATTCTCCAGTTCCCGAACATCCTTGGCCGAGGGGCGATTAAGTTTCTCAATACTCCGAATCACTTCCACGGTGGATAAGTTACTGCTATCGACAAAATCACAGCTTCTTTTTTTAAGGATATCTTTAAGAGTCTTAACACCTGCGCCCAGGTTTGCCGCAAAGGGATCTTTTTTTTGTCGAGGGGGACCAATCCAAATACATTTACTTGCCACTTTCTCCACTTCATTGAGAATTTTCCCGATGGCATCTCTCTGATTTTCCATTCCCCGGGGACTGTTTAGCATGTAAGTTCCCAGAGCAATGACGGTCAAATCCGGATTTGCCTTTGCCAGCTCTTCAGGAATCATTCGGCGCTTCACTTCCTTGCTGACACTTTCCTGCCCTTCCTCATTGCGTTGCCAGAATCCACAACTGGAGGGCGCATAGTCCGTACTGACTCCAATCCAGGTATCTGCAGTCGAGCCACAAACCGCCACAGTATTGACATCCACGGCTATTGTCCGCAAATAGCGATCCACGGTATTTCCAAATGTGCCCGCCACGCGATCGTCGCCAACAAATAAAACGCTCTCATATAATGGTGGAGCCTCGCCGGAGGCCATCGCTTTTGGATTTGCAAACAGAATCAGAAATAGCAACGCTGTAATTCCCATAGTCTCATTGTAAGGGATTCCATTTCAGAGAGAATTTGAAGTTTCGCACTGGATCCCAAAGCCCTTGGCCTTGTGTTGGCAGTCAGCTTGCAAATCGGTACAGGTGCATAAAAATAGAGATATGAAAAAACTAATTCTGGGTCTTGCCATTATATTAGTTGCCTTGTCAGTGACACCTGCGGCTGAATCCAGAGAGTCCGCGGTGAATATCATCACATACTGGTCCAGTGGCTTTCGCATCGACAATACAGAGCAAGGTAATCGCGTACGACGCCTTCTACAGAAAATTAAGGACCTTGGTGTGACCACCGTTATCTTTAATTTTCGCGGGCAGATGATTGGGGGAACCTCAAACACCGTATTTTCCGTCGTACCCGTGGATCAACAGGCCGAAGAGGAACGTAATCTGGAAGCCACACTCCAATATGCCAGAAGCATCGGGCTGAGAGTCGCCTTCAGACCCATCCTCTTGGTGATTGGTCCCAAATGGGAATTCCCCTATGAAGATGAAAATGGTTACCTGTGGTGGCATGGAAACATCAATCCCACAGATCCCGAGTTGTGGTTTCGCAGTTTCTTCACCTACCATGCGCGCTACATGAGGATCGCCGCACGAACTGGTGCCGCCTGGTATTCCATCGGTGCAGAAATGCATTCACTCACCTCGGGAATGGGCAGTCGCAGTCGCAATCAAAGATTCGGTCGTCCTGATCTGTGGATTCAATTTATCTATCGGGCCCGACAAATTCTTGGCAACAAAGTGCAAATCACTTACGGCGTGAATTACACAGATCAATACGTCATGGAGGATGGAGTTAAAACCTGGGGTGGCGAATTTGAACAGTGGCGCCACGACCTCACTTACTCTCCCCGCACCAATCAGGAAATTCTGCACCAGCAGTACCTACGCAGTTTCTGGAGTGAACTGGACTTTATCGGGGTCGACTACTATCGCGCCCTAGGGGCCGCCAGCACCAAGTACCCCACTGAATATGAAAAATTAAAACAAGTACTTACTCCTTTTTCCATGCAGTATGCACTGCAACTGCAAAATTCACTCAACCAAATCAACACGGCCACAAACACCCGTAAGACTCTGGCAGTTCAGGAGGTCGGCTATCGCAGCGTCGACAAGTGCTTCGTCTCCCCTTATCTTTATGAAGACGACGAGGCCCCGATCAATGTGCAACACCAGGCTGTGGCCTGGGACGCATTGCTAATGTCTCTGTGGAATCCCCAGACTCCGTGGATGACCAGCCTGGGTATCTGGCAAGTATTGGTGGATGACGACACTGATCTGACACCCAACGGAGGATTCTCCCCACTGGGCAAAGAGCCCACAGAGCAGGTCTTGAAAAGATATTTCAGAACGAAATAAATATTAAACTACAATTGAGCGTGCCATTCGCACCAGTTGACGGCTGGTAAATCCAGCCCTTGCTCGATAAACTCCAACATTTCCACAACCGATTGCCCCACACCCATCGCAGAGGCTGGATTTTGTCCCGTAACCAGGCGTCCACTTTTAACGACGTGTGCTGAGAACTTGGGACCGCTGGTGTATGTGGCGCCCAAAGATTCAATTTTACTTTGCAATAAAAACGGCACGACGTTATCCATCCCAACCATTTCCTCTTCGGCATTGCTAAAACCCGTGACTTCGTGATCTCGTAACAAAAATTCGCCTTGGGAATTTCGGCAGTTCACCAGCCCCGCGGTGCCATGACAGACAGCTGCTATGACGCCATCGTTTTCGTAAATTTCTGAAACCAAGCGCTGCAACTCTGAACTATCCGGAAGATCAAACATCGCTCCATGGCCACCGGATACATAGAGGGCGCAGTAGTCTTCGGACTTGAGTTTTGAAAGATTCAGACTGCTTTGGATTTTTTCCAAAAAATCCTCATCATTCATCCACACCGCATTCATCGGATCATCCATTTTGATGCCATCCAGGGGAATTTCACCTCCCAAGGGGCTGGCTAAATCTATTTCATAACCTGCGGCTGTAATTTCCTCATACGGATGAGTCAGCTCCGACAAAAAGGCTCCGGTGCGATGACCGGTCTCCCCTAAATGAACCGTGTTGGTGGCGACAAAAAGGACCTTTTTTTGCTTCATAATCCCCTCCGTACACCTAGAATCCCCTATAGAATCCAGAAGAACTATTTTTTTACTCTGATTTGCGAATGATCAAACTTCGCGCAAACGAACCACGGACTTTGGCTGAGGAATCTCTGGACAAAAGCACGCTCACCGCCTAGGTTGGCGCCATGAAATTGCTGTACCAGGATCCTCATTTTATCGCCGTGGATAAGCCCTCGGGCTTCCACGTTCATCCGCCGGAGGATTCTCAATTCAAAGTCCCGCGGGATAAAATTTGCCTCTACCTGGTTCGCAATATGATGAAGCAGCATGTATTTCCTGTTCACCGCCTGGATGCTGCCACCAGCGGCGTATTGTTGTTTGCGCTGTCTTCGGAAGCTGCAGGCACCATCTGCAAAATGTTCGCGCAACGTTCGCCGCAAAAAACCTACTGGGCTGTGGCCCGGGGTTTCACACCTGAACAGGGTGATATTAAAGTCCCTTTGGAATTGGATTCCACCGGCGACCTGGTGGATGCTCACACGTCCTTCGTGCGCAAAGCCACCATTGAAATTCCAGTCGCTGTAGGGAAAAAATTCCCCGCTGCCCGCTACTCTTTGCTGGAGGCCAAGCCCCATTCCGGCCGCTACCACCAGATTCGCCGGCACTTCAACCGGATCTCCCACCCTCTTTTGGGAGACGCCTATCACGGCGATTCGCATCACAATCGCTTCTTTAGGAACGAACTGGGAATTCCCGGCCTTTGCCTAAAAGCCCGCAGTATCGAATTTACGAACCCTTGGAGCGGTGAAAACGTCTATATTGAGTCCCCAACCTGCGAAAAATGGGAAAAGATTCACGATCTGTTTGATTCCACCACGCCCTTGCCTGACAAATTCAAATCCCCTTTGACGACCTAATCCAAGCAGCGTAGAACACCACCTTCACGAGGTTTTCCCTATGTTGTGTTCAAAATCCCAGGCAATGCAGAAATTGCTATTCGTTGTCGGGCTTCTATTCTTCCTATTGGTGACTCTAAACACCGGTACTTAGTCTTCAATGTTAAAAATGTGTAAAACGACTCCCTAATCGCCCCGTGGTGTCGTCGCAAATCGTCCCTTAACCTGCCCGCGATAGTTCGTCTGGCAATATTTTTTATCTTTTCACAATGGTAATTAACATTTTGATTAGAATTTGTTTTAGAGTGCGCCCATGCCAATTGTTAAATCACACGGACTACTACTAGCCATCGTACTTTGCTTTGCACTTCCTGTGCACGCGAAGAAGGCATTCCGTATTCTGGTTGAAGACAATTGGCCCCCATATGCCTACGTGAAAAACGGTCAACCTGCGGGCCTGACCATCGACCTTATCAAAGCTGCTCTTCGACTGGGCGGCGCTGATGCTAAAATTCAACAAGTGACTTACCTGCGCTGCATGGCTTTGACTGAGCCCGCTGGTAAAGACGTTGCCTGCGCCAACACGGCCCGCAACGAGGATCTGGATCTAAAATACAACTTCCCCAGCCACTACCTATTCCGCAGCCGTGGCTTGATTGTCACCAGCAAGGAATTCAATAAAGCCAACCACAAGAAATACAAAAAGGTTTCTGATCTTGAGTACAAGATGGTGGCTCTACCGAGCAGCTTTACCTTTGGTAAAGAGTTCGATGAAAACACACGCATTCTTCGCTATTACACAGTCAATGACCTGAACGCCCTTCGCCTGGTGGAATCCGGTCGAGTGAAGTTTGCCGCCATTGACGAGATGGTTCTTTATTACTACCTAAATCACCATCCGGAGCTGAAAGAAGTCATCACTCCGATTCTGGAACTGACCAACGAGCCGATTTACATGCAGCTTTCAAAAACGCATATCGATACGATCGAGCTGAAGGACAAATTTGATCGCGGCATGGCGGCCCTTAAAGCCTCCCCCGAATACGATCAGATGCTGCAAAAATACCTGGGTAAAGGTATTCCGGTCGATAAATTCAAATAATCAGACTTTTTAAATTCGCCCAGTTTCCCGACGGAATTGATCAGGAAACTGACAATGCTGTTTCGTCACCTGTTGGCTGATCGTCTTATTTTGAGAAACCATCTGCAGACCTGAGAATTTTCCAGCAAGCCCTCCTACATCACGCTATATTTAAATAAACACCAACGAGGACCGGCCATGGGTATTTTCAAACACCGTCGCAAACTGATTGTAAATCGCGAAGTACAATACGACGCTTTGATGTTTGTTGGACTTTTTGTGACTGGTATTTTCATTGCTCAGGTTATTGCCGGGTGGGTGCTGATCAGCAAGCTGGAAAGCAAAGCCCTGGCTGGTGAGTACGGCTCCATGACCATTGCGGAATTCATCGCTCATCATAAAACCATTTTCCTGGTCAATGAACTTCTGGTCGTGATTGTCTGCTTGGTTGCGGGATTTTACCTGACTAATAAAGTGACCAGCAAAATCGTGGGTCCTCTCTTCAATATCCGTCGCATCCTCAACAAAGCGGCAAAACCTGAAGCCGAACCTGTTGAAATCAAATTGCGTGAGGGTGATTACTTCCAGGATCTTGCCAAAGATCTGAATGTGGCCCTGCAAAAGCGCAAGTAATAAATCTTTTTGCGAAAATCAGTTTAAGTTTTCAGACAGATTTTTAAATTCCGGTATTTTTTGAAGACTCGGAATTTTCCACTTTCCATCCAACACTGACGTTTCCGGCCAGTACATTCTAATCACCAGACTGAAATCCTCGCCGGCGGGCGACGGCAGCCAGTTGGACTCCCACTCTTTCCCTGGCGAAACATTCTGTACGTAGATATCAATCGATCCGTCAGGATTTCTGCGATAAGGGCTTACACTGTTCAGGGAGTGACGATTCATAGGATTTTCAAAGAAAAATTTGCGGGTGTTGTAAAGGGAGAGTGACCAAAAGCCCCGCACCGGAGGCGTCTGACCTTGAGGGAATCTGAGTGTGTACTTAAACCCACCATTCAACCGTTCTCCGCGACCATCCACCAAAGCCTGCGCAAAGGCCATATCCTGGGCTTCATCTTTTTCAAATCCCAGTTTTGTCATAAGAGCCCGCACCTGGTAGTTTTTTTCATACTTACCGGTCAGGATCGGCTGCCCCCAGCCATTGACGATGCGTAAGTTCGGCGTACCTCGCTGAAAATCAGCAAACTGATTTTGCCCGGCAAAATATCCTGAGTTCAAAGCTTCTTTCACTGCAGCAGGAAGCTTGTCATAGTTGAATTCCTTGTCCGGAAAAATCCCCAGCGCCGCCATTTTAGAAACAATTGCGCCATCTGTTTGCGCCGGTGGATTGCGTTTCATTTCATCGGCAAAGGTTGCAAAAAAGATCCGCGCATCCATGTTTGCAACCTGGTCCAGAATCGGAGTTCTTTGATCCACATCAACATTGAAATTCACAGCACTTGGTGGCTCCACGTTGGTTTTGTGCATGGCCAGTGGCACGATTCGCAGTTTATCCTGGTAGGCATAAACCCGATTGTAATCAGAGCTTCCTTTAACCTGCACTTTGCCGATCATCCACACTGATTGTGTGGGCGCCGCTATATGCTGAAGTCCTGCGGGCACGTTGCCTTTCCAACCCGGTCCGGTAAGCAGCAGCTGTTTTTCACTATTGCCACCCACTCTGCTGCCGGGAGATGCAAACACCTCACCCCAGGCACTGATCATTGAAAAAACCACGAACCGGTTTCCGGCATAAGGAATCGATACCACCTGCGGTTCTTTTAAGTCCAACCACGCAAGACTGGTCAGAGTATCCGGTTCCGGATAAGCCTGAGTTGCTTTTCCATCGGGAAGCACTCTTTTGTTGGCCAACTGATTGATCGGTGCCTGATCATGGTTGGCCCGTGGCACAGCCGTCATCACCTCCCGGGTGGTCGCCATCACAACCATCGGATAAGCGTAAATGTAGGTATCCGCGGCAATCTTTTTCAAATCCTCGCGCTGGGCTACCATACTCTGTGCCTGCACGCTTTCAATACTTGCACAACACAGCAAAGCCACACCGAACAGCGAAAGAACCTTGCGTCTTGATCCCATGGAGCCTCCCCGAGACAGTGCTTTCAGATTCGTTTCAACTCCCCTTCAAAACAATAAGGCTTTTGACAAACTCCGGACCTCCGTCATAAATTGCGCCCCATGAATGTTCCCCTGTCCCCCGAATCCCAACAAGCTCTCACTGAATCACAGCGAAATTTCCGCCAGGACTTTTCGACTTCACGGGGATATTTTACGGAAGCCGATGAACTGCGCCTGCGAGAGATCGCTTTGCAAAAACTGGATGCGAAGCTTGTGCAATCCTGTGAAAACACGGTCAGTTCAGCCCAGCTTCGTGAAGCATGGAATGCGGTGGTCACGGACTTTCATCGCAATCAATACTGGGGCTTTGCACCGACCTTTGAAAAACGCCCGAAAGTGCAAACCGAAGAGCAAAGGACATTTTGGGAGATGTTCCCCTATGTCTGGACCGTGATTCAATCCGGTTTGATTCTAAAAACAGCTGTTTATTATTTTGGGATTCAATCATCCAACGAACCCACAACAGAAAATCGCATTTATCTGATTCTTGCCTTGGCAACATCCGCTGGCACGTTGATTTTCTTTGCCTGGAGAAAGTCCCGCAAATGAAACTGTTTCTTTTTCTCTTTGCAGGATTATTGCTGGGGCCTTCCGCGCTTAAAATCCCACTCCCAACTGCTGCCACACCCATCGCCAGCATGTGCTCTTATCTGTTTTTATTTGTGGCCGGACTTGAACTCAGCTTCAAATCACTGGGGCGTCAATTATTGCCAGCAGCCAAACTGAGTGTCGGAGCTTTTCTATTCCCCTTCGTAGCGGGGTTGCTCACGGCGATGGTAGTCCTGCGCGACACCCCTTTGGCGGGCTCTGCGAGCTACGTATTTATCGCCTTGGCTTTGGCGGTTTCAGCCCTGCCGGTTGCAATCCAAATTCTGAAAGATCTGAAAATTTATCACACGGACCTAGGACGTCTGATCATAGCAACAGCAACTCTTTGTGATATTCTGGCCTGGGTGTTCTTTGCCCTGATCCTGCCCGCAGACAGTTTTAAAAGCTGGTTCATCACTCACTTGTCATTGGTCTTTTTCTTTTTGGGATTGGCTCTTTCCGATACGCCCTTCCCAAGTGTAAAACTGCGCTCGACCTTGTTGCGTTTGAATTCATGGATTTTTGCACCGGTGTTTTTTGTGAGCATCGGCTGGAAGCTGAACTTGTGGCAAAACTTGGATGTCTACCAGGTTCTGGTGGTGTTTGTTTTGGCCAGCGCCAGCAAATGGGGCGGCAGCTATTGGGTCGCCAGAAAAATGGGCTACACTGCTAAAAATAGTATTCTGATTGGCGTCACGCTGAACTCCCGTGGAGCGGTGGAAATCATCATCGCCAACTTAGCCCTGCAACAAGGACTGATTGGCGAAAAGATTTTCGCAACACTTGTGGTGCTGGCGATTGCCACATCATTGCTTCCGGGCCCGGCGACCCGACTCCTGAAGCTGCGGGAATAACAGATTCCGGGCATAAAAAAAGCACCCTTATGGGGTGCTTTTCATTTTTAACCTTTTAGGTTTTTGAATCGCAGGTAGTGATCCACCGCAATCGACAGGATCGCGTAGTCATCCAACAATCCCACCCCAGGAACTGAATCCGGGATAAAATCAAAAGGAAACACCAAGTAGTACATGGCACCGACAGCCACGTATTTGGATGTCTTTTGCAGATCGCCATCTTTAAGCACGTTCCAAAGTGTCATCACTTTCTCACGGATGCTTGGACTCTTGTTTTGCAGACCTTGTAGCGTCGCTTCATTGTTTTGAACGTAAGTCAGACTGTCATCACGCTGACCTAGACGAAGACATAGATCCATCAGACCATCTTCGTTGGCACCAGATTGTTCAAACTGAGTTGCTTGCAGGTCCATCATCATAAATGAATTGTTAGCAAACAAGGACTGAGAAAACTCGTAAGCTTCCTTCACGCACTCATGGTCTTTATCGATAACGCCATCTTTTACCATGGTCAAAATGCCTTGATAAAGATTCGTATCGTACTGAGCAGGAACTCTGACAGTTCCACCCTTTTTCAACCAACGACGCAAAGTCATGTTGGAAACTTGAAAATAGACGGCCAATTTTTCAGGACTCAATCCGGTATCTTTACTGATTTTGCTTAATTGGCTGATTTTCATAAATATATAGTATCACAGTGTTTGTTACATTTAAAGGGATGCTTCCTTGCCGTCCTGAGCCGAAAAACTGACGGCCAATCGTATAAACAACTTCAAATCCTATAAAACCGCCCTCATCTCTAAGTCCTTAACATCTGTGATTTAAAGACGCCCACAGCAACCCTTTGTTGCGCTCGAAATATTCCCATGGCAATCCGCAGAATCCCTGCTATATCAACAGCATATAAGGGAGAGTTTATGAGTCTAATGATGTCCATCGCGACACTTCTTGCATCCATCACTTTAAGTTTTTCAGCTTCTGCGCAAACCTTTAACGCCCCTACTTCGCCAAAAGCTGGTGAATTGAGCGCCATTGTTTGTTCCGAAAAAACTCCATCCGTATGCGCGCAGCTTCTTTATAGAACAGACATTTCTTCTGAAACAGAAGGTCAGTTTCAAGTTCTAATTCAAGGTTTCGATGGCACAACCATCAACAACTTCAAAGCGGATCTTTGGATGAACATGGGCCATCATGGTCATGGCTCATCTCCTGTTGATATCGTAGAAAACGCCAACGGCGTTTATCTGGTGACCAACGCATGGTTCGTGATGCGCGGAAAATGGGATGTGCGTCTTGATTTCGTTCTGAACGGTCAGGCTGAGCACTTGGAAATTCCGGTTTACGTGGCGAAATAATTGCCCCACACACACATCTGAAACGAAAAAAAGCCAGGATCACTCCTGGCTTTTTTTTATTCAAATATCTTCGTAGTTTTAGTGATTTACATCCAACATCTTACGAACTTCTTCAACGTGCTCAGTCTCCAAACGGATCTGACCGCGCACCAGTTCTTCAAGAGCCACGTCGTCACCAACATGTTTCAAAAGATCTTTATACTTAGCCAAAGCTTTCAATTCGAAATCCAGGCTTTCTGCCAAAATATCCAAAACTTTGTGCGTGTTGGTTTCCGGCACCGGAGACACCTTCAATGAAGGATGCCCCCCGTATGCTGTGATCTTTTCACCGATCATGGAGGCGTGGGCATAACCCTCGTTCGCCTGATCATGGAACCATTTAACGATAGGAATACGATTCGGTCCTTTGATCATCAGCGCATAGTGCAAATAACGAATAACCGCAGAGATTTCCATTTCGATAATCTCATTCAGCAATTCCACGATTTTCTTTTTGTCTTCTGGCACTGACATTAGGAGCCTCCTTAACTATTCCGCTAATTATTCCGCTAATTATTCCGCTAATTATTCGTCATCCAGCTCGTCATCACCGACGACGCCCAGATTGTATTTCTCAATGCGATAACGCATAGAACGGAAAGAAATATGAAGCAATTTTGCTGCTCTCTTCTTAACGCCACCCGCAGAGTGAATCGCTTTGATCAAAAGTTCTTTTTCAATTTGGCCCATGACCTTATCCAAGTCAACACCGTCATCACCCATCTCAATTTCATTGGATGACGCCATTTTGCGGCCAGAAGATGTGTTCACCATTGGCGGCAATGATTCAGGCAGAATCGTCGCACCACCCTCCAAGGCCACAGTACGCTCGATCATGTTTTCAAGCTCACGCACGTTACCTGGATAGTCATACTTCTTCAGAATTTCCATGGCTTCAACACTGATCGCACCGATGTTTTTATTCAGGCGCTCATTGTATTTCTTCAGGAAATGGTTGGCCAAAAGTGGCACGTCCTCACGACGCTCACGCAAGCCCGGAGTTCTGATATTGATTACATTCAAACGATAGAACAAATCCTGACGGAAAGTGCCCTTAGCCACCATCTCCTCAAGATTTCTGTTTGTCGCAGCGATGATACGCACTTCCACTTTCGCGTCTTCTGTGGCACCCACACGACGAATCACGCGTTCTTGAATTGCACGAAGAAGCTTAACCTGAATCGTCAATGGCAACTCACCGACCTCATCCAGGAACAGTGTTCCGCCATCAGCAACTTCAAATAGACCGGCCTTATCAACCACTGCACCGGTAAAGGAGCCTTTTTTATGACCGAACATTTCTGATTCCATCAGATTTTCAGGAATCGCACCGCAGTTCACGGTAACGAAAGGACGATCTTTCAACGGACCGTTATAATGGATCGCTTTGGCAACGACCTCTTTACCTGTACCTGATTCCCCCGTGATCAAAACGTTTGTTGGCGTTTGTGATACACGTTTAACCATGTCAAAGATGACGTGCATTGCCGGGGAGTTCCCCACCATGCTTTGGAATGAGTATTCCTTGGTAAGTTCTTTTTTAAGAGTTCTATTTTCAACTTCCAAATTGCGCGAACGAAGCGCGTTTTGAATGTTCAAACGAACTTCATCGATCTTAAATGGCTTCGTCAGATAGTCGTAGGCGCCCATTTTCATGGCTTCAACAGCTGTCTCTGTCGTGCCGAATGCGGTGATCAACATAAACACTGTATCCGGATAGGATTCTTTCACGTGTTTAAGAAGTTCAATCCCCGTCACATGAGGCATCTGCAAATCGGAGATGATCATATCGAATGATTTTTTTGTCAGAAGGTCTTTCGCTTTTTGGCCGTCTTCAGCCAAAGTGATCTCATAGCCTTCTTTTTTCAGCATGATCTCTAGAAATTCGCGTATTGATTCTTCGTCGTCGACAACAAGAATTCTCGGCTTCATGTATCTCGCTCCCACATCCTGTGAATATAGTCTTTATTCTTTAGTTTGCTTTAGGGAAAGTCAAAACAAACTCTGTCCCCACACCTTGCTCACTCTCAACAAAGATCTGCGCCCCGTGGCCTTCCAGAATTTTATGAGTAATAGCTAGACCAAGGCCTGTACCTTTGGGTTTCGTCGTGTGAAAAGGTTCAAACATTTTTTTGCGTGTGGCTTCACTCATACCACATCCAGAATCGCGCAAACTGATCACGATGGCTTTTTCATTTGCCACTGCTTTAACGATCATTTGAGCTTTGCTCGAATCCTGCATCGCCTGATAAGAATTCAAAACGATGTTCAGAAAAACCTGCTTAAGCTTATCACGATGACCCAGGATTTTTAAGTCCTGACTGATTTCACGGATCTGCTCGATGTCGGCTCTGACCTTCCCGTCCGTTTTGATCGCATCCAGGACTTCATTCAACAGAAACGCCATATCCACCGCATCCGTAGGCGGCTTTTCCGGACGGGCATAATCCAAAAACTCAGTGATTAGGTTATTCAGACGATCGATCTCGCGCAGGACGATTTTCATCAACTTGCGATCATCATCGTTGGTCACGGTCTGAGTCAGCATTTCAATGCTGCCACTGATTCCCGCCAACGGGTTGCGTATTTCATGTGCAATCCCAGCAGCCAAACCACCCACTGCCGCCAGTTTTTCATTCTGACGAGCAGCAAATTCAAACTGACGAATCTTGGTCAAATCATCAACCAAAGCAATCGAAAGAGGTGCTTGCAGGTCCGGACTGTACACTTTGGATAAAGTCACACCCAGAATCTTTGCCGTTTGATCGGAGCTTTCAACATACTTCAAATCACCTCTGAAACCGTCAGAGGCTTTTTCCGTTTCAGGAAACAGACGGTACCAGTTAAGACCGGTGATTTCAGTTTTACCCAGGATATCCAAAGCGGAATTATTCGCAGTCAGCACCTGTCCGTCTGATGTAAAAGAAAGCATTCCCGATGGAATGTTCTCCATGATGAACTGATTTAATTCCTGTGCAGAACGCAGACTTAAGCCGGTTTGTTTTAATTCTTTACCGACTGACTGCAATTGCTCACTCAGGAAACCCGCAAGTCCCGCCACCGAGAAAAATGCGATATTATTAAGCGCCAACAGAAAAAAGAAATTCAACGCCTTCATTTCCGGCGAAAACAAAGCCGCCGTTGTGAAGGTGATACTGGTGAATAGAGCCAGAGTTAAGGCACCCACTCCCCGACATGCAATTCCCGCCAGCAGAATGTTCACCAGATGCAGGAACATCAATAAGGACTGATTCAAACCGAAGTAATAAATCAAAAGCGATATGAAGACTGAATCCAGAACAAAACCCAAAAACAGGGCGCGCGGATTCTGCAGCAACTGATCCCACTCAGAAATCCAGATAATGTGCAGACCCAACGCCAATGTCAGCACCAGGTAAAAAGGCGCCTGCACGGACCAGTTTACGAAACTTCCCTGAGCCATCGTTGAAACCACACTGATCAACAAGACAATGGCAAAAAGACTGACGCGAGCAAACTCGACCGTCAGTCCTTGTTTCTTATTACTCTGAAGGGCGTAACTTAAGCGCAATTATCCCCCGCCGACAACGTCTGCCATACTGAAGATTGGCAAGTACATGGCAATAACCAGGATCGCGATGATACCACCCAGGAAAACCATCATCAAAGGTTCCAGCAATGAAGTCATGGCTTTCACGGCAGTTTCAACTTCGTCCTCATAGAAATCGGCAATCTTACCCAGCATGATATCCATTGTACCGGATTGCTCACCGATGGAGATCATCTGCACCACCATCTCAGGGAAAACTTTTTCTTTACCCAATGGAGCGGCGAAAGTACGCCCCTCTGTGACTGAGGCTTTACAACGAAGCAAAGCTTGCTCGATGACGATGTTGCCGGCAGTTTTTGCGGAAATGTCGATCGCTTCAATCAAACCCACACCCGATGACAACAAGGTCGAAAGAGTACGAGTCAAACGGGCAATTGCCGACTTCTGAATCACTTCACCGAAAACCGGGACATTAAAGAAAAGTCGATCCATGGTATCGCGCCCCTCGTCGGTGCGATAATATTGAAGAATCGCAAACGGAATACCCACCACACCCGCCAAATACAGATACCACTGATTGATCATGGAATTGGAAAGTGCAATCACGGCCTGAGTCAGTGCAGGTGGTTCTTTACCAGCAGAGTTAAAAAACTCCATAAATTTAGGAAGGATGAAAACCAGGATACCGGTGATAACTGCAAATGCCACCACCAGAATGACGGCTGGATAAACCAAAGCGCCCTTCACCTGACTTTTCAATTTTTCTGATTTCTCCATATAGAGAGCCAGACGATTCAAGATACCATCCAGGATACCGGCTTCTTCACCGGCCTGGATCATGTTCACATAAAGTTTATCGAAAACCAGCGGCACTTGCGCCATGGAATCGGCCAAACGACGACCGCTTTCGATCGAAGTCTTAACCTGACCTGCAGCACTTCTTAGAGGCCCCGGACGTAAACCTTCAGAAAGAATTTTCAGACAATCCACCACCGGAATACCGGCGTTGATCAATGTTGCAAACTGACGAGTGAAGATCTGCAGATCCTTCCCCTTGACGCGTCCACCGAACATGGGTTGCGAAGCACCCGGCTTTTTTCCACCAGCTCTTGCCACCACCACAAGTTTTGTTGGCATCAACTGCTGCGCACGCAGACGAATGATCGCCTCCTGCTGAGTTGCCGCCTCGATCTCTCCCGAGACGATTCCACCTGTGGCCGCTTTGGCCTGATACTGGAACTTAGCCATCTAGATGCCCACCTTTTTGAGCAACTGATCCAAATGATCCGGATCGCGGGATGTTTCAAAGGCTGTTTTCAAATCCACACGACGGCGAATCAAATGCTGCAACAGGGATTGATTCAAAGTCAAAATTCCTGAGTGCTCTGGTGCTGTTGTCAAAACAGACTGTAGCGCTGTCATTTCCTGACGCTCGATAAAGTCACGAATCTGTGGTTTTACCAATAGCAGCTCGTGAGCAAATACGCGATCATTGCCAAGTCCTGGCATCGCATACTGCCCCAACCCCATGGAAAACACCTCTGCAAAACGAGATGATCCATGCTGACCGAAACGATCCGTCATCACCGACAAACAGCGACGAAGCGCATTCATCAAAGACGGTGCACGCATGGAATAGATCACAAAAACGCCACGTTCCGCCAAGGCCATCGCCTCAAGGAAGCTGCCATCATCAGAAGCTCCGTCGTAAACCACGACATCCACTCCGTTCAACAGACTGTCACGCTCGTCTTTGCTGGCAAAAATGCCGTTATGATATAGAAAACAGGATTTTTCCTCGCGCATTTGCGGGAATGGTCTGGTGGAGAAAACCACACCCATGAATGATTTTTCCTCACCCATTTTTTGCATGGTTTTATACAGCGTCCCCGTCTGCCCGGATTCACCGGCACCAGAGACAATCACCAGTCCCTTCATGCGCAGGCAGGTTTCCAGATAGCTTCCCGGTAGCGGCATATCGAATCTTGAACCGTCCAGATCCAGATCGATGATCGCCTTCATGGTACTTTCATGCTGAAAGAACGAAAACCCAATGCGCATATTCTCAAGCGCGGTTTCACCAACCACAGCACCTGTTGTTTCCAGAACCGTTTTTTGATTGTCATCCAAAAAGCTCTGCTGAAGAAGCTTCCACTCCGTCATCAATCCCGGAGACTTTCTTAAACTTTCCCAACCCGTGGTGCTGCGTGCACGAGGCTCGCTACCAACGACAAACAGGAATTCCTGGGATTTCTTTGCTTTTGCTTGCATTAACAATTCAGTCAAACTCATTATGTGTCCTTCACAGATGCATTCAAGACTTCTTCAATTGTTGTTTGGCCTCGTTTAAGTTTCAACAATGCAGAACGGCGAAGCGTTTTCATTCCTTGCTCACGCGCCAGGAAACGCAACTGCCCCGTCGAGGCCCCTTTAAGAATGGCCTCTTTCATTTTTTCCGTCATGGACAGCAACTCGTACACTGCCAAACGACCTTTGATGCCGGAGTTGTTACAGTTTGAACAACCTTTTCCGCGCATCAGCTTATAATCACCGACTTCCGCCTGCGGCACACCCAGATTAATCAGGGTTTGAGCCGGAACTTCAATCGGCGCTTTACATGATTCACAGTTTTTACCAACCAGACGCTGAGCCACCACCAGATTCACACAGGAAGTGATGATATAGTTCGCCACACCCATTTCGGTCAGACGAACAACAGTACCAGGAGCATCATTGGTATGCAGAGTACTTACAACCAAGTGACCCGTGGAGGCCGCTTTAAAGGCAATCTCTGCAGTTTCAAGGTCACGAATCTCCCCCACCATGACGATATCCGGGTCCTGACGAAGGAAGGATTTAAGCGCGCTGGAGAAATTCAAGTCGATATCAGGATTCATCTGAACCTGATTGATACCTTCAAGATTGAACTCGACCGGATCTTCTGCCGTGGAGATATTCACGTCCGGTTTGTTCAATTCCGCCAAGGCAGAATAAATTGTCGTGGTTTTACCAGAACCCGTAGGCCCCGTGATCAACACCATCCCCTGCGGAAGATTGATCATGGATTTGAAAAGTTTCAAATCGTCTTCTTCGAAACCAAGCTTGGTCATGTCCAATTGAAGATTGGATTTATCAAGCAAACGCATAACGACTTTTTCGCCCCAAATCGTTGGCAGAATGCTGACACGGAAGTCCATCTCGCGGCCTTTTTTGGTACGAACTTTCAGACGACCATCCTGCGGACGGCGCTTTTCAGCGATATCAAGCTTGGACATGATCTTGATACGCGAGGCAATGGCGGCACCCGTTCCTTGTGGGGGTTGCGTGGCTTCAACCAGATTACCGTCAATACGAAAACGTACACGGAATCTTTTTTCATAAGGTTCAAAATGAATATCCGAAACCTTCTTGATGATCGCATCGCCCAAAATCTGATTCACGAATTTTACAATGGGAGCTTCCTCGCCGCCAGAGTCGGAATCGATGATTTCAGCGGTGGTAGAGGCTGCATACTCCTCCTCCATACTTTCTGCGATGGTATTAAGATTCTTAACGTTGATGTTACCGCCGTAGTATCTTTCGATACTGGCAGCAATCGCCGTTTCAGTCGCAACCACGGCCTGGATTTTACAGCGCGTGATAAAGCGCAAGTCTTCCTTAACCATGATATTGCTGGGATCTGCAAAAGCCACGACCAGCGTGGATCCGGCTTTTTGCAATGGAATCAATTGATTACGATCACAAACATCTCGGGGAATCAGCTGTAAAACTGTCGCATCAATTTCAAAAGAGGAAACTTCCACGCCGGGCACTGCAAAGTGCTTTTCCATCGCGCGAAGGATTTGATTTTCCTTAAGAAAACCAAGCTGTGTGATAACTCCCGTCAGTCTAGCTGTCCCGGATTTCTTTTGTTCTTCAACAGCGTGCGCAAGCTGATCCGGTTTGAGCAGACCCTGCTTAACTAATATTTCACCAATCTTGAAAGAAGACATTGTGGCTCCCCAGATATAACTTTATACCAGGGTGCCGTTTTTTGTAACTAGACGGAAGAAGAGTTTTCGTTCTTGAACTCTTCGATCCAATTCGCAAGGTCAGAGGGCTTCAGCAGATGAGATTGCTTGAGTTTCTCGAAAACTGTCTCGACCAAAGCCTGCAACATATCTTTGGGGAACAGAGCCTTCAACTCCGCCTGCTTTGCCTCGTCCATCAACTCACTTTGCAGATTGCCAAGGTGCAAATCAAACGCATACCCGCCAGTTGTCATGAAATTGAAATATGACAAATCGGTCAGGAGCTCACTCTCCGAGTCCAGTTGAACTGTGTTGATGATCAATGAAGCGTTGATCGGCTGAATGGTCAATTCCTCCATCGGCAGAACCTTGAACTTGATCCCCAGATTTCCCCGGGACAGAATGCGGGCTTCGCGATACAGCTGGGTGATGTTCTCCCCCATCAAATAGATTTCAGCGAATCCCAATTCTGTGCAAACCGCCGCGGCGATTCGCAGACACTCACCCTCACCAACGACAAAAGCTGGCATGCGAATATCCACATCACGGGCCTGCTCCACCAAAACTTTATGAAGTGCCTCATAACTTAGAAGCCGAGGATACCACTTCGCACCTTCCGGCAGATACATATCAAAGCATTCCAGCAAACGAACCTGCGTTGGCAAAACCTGCAGCGAAGGATAAAGAGCGCGAGATTGCTCGAAAGAAAAAAATGCGGCATCCGCGCCCGCCAAAAGCTCCTCGGAAAACGTGGGGTGCTGCTCTGGAACAGGAAAATCCGGATTTTTTTTCGCAATAAACTGCAAAAATCGAAACAATGTACTGGATTCGCCCTCACGGAACTCAAGAATTTTTTTGTTCATCAAAATACTTTCGGGCGGCTGCCATATCGGAAAAAATCTGCTGCTTCAAAGAATCAATCCCGGAAAACTTCATTTCATCCCTTAAAAAATACAACAACTCCACTTCGACTTCCACGCCGTAAAGCTGCGCATCCATATCGAAAATATGACTTTCAATTTTTACCGGACCCGCTTTGCCGTCTTCCTGGAAAGTGGGATTCACACCGATATTTGTGATGGAAGGATGATTGTGCCCGTTGATTCTGGTGTAAGTGAAATACACACCTTTGCGAGGCACAAACTCCACATCCGGATGAATATTGGCAGTGGGCACCCCGATGGTGCGACCGCGCTGAAAGCCTTTTTCCACGTTGCCACGCAGGTAATAACGACGCCCCAAAAGTTGCGCCGCTTTGTCCACCTCACCCGCCTGCAAAGCCTCACGAATGCGCGTCGATGAAACCACCTGGCCATTCAACTGAAAGGGGGGAATCACAATCAAACGTATCCCCTGTTGCGCACAAAATCCCTCAAGGAAAGAGATGTTTCCGGTGCGATTGGCGCCGAAATTAAAATCGTGCCCGACGACCAGAGTCTTGGGATTCAGATTTTTCATTACATAGTTTTGCAGGAAATCCTGAGCGGAAACCTGCGCAAACTCACGAGTGAAATTTTCGATGATCACACACTCGATACCACCAGCGGCAAAGCGCTCCTGCTGGTCGCGAAGATCGAACATTCTCTGGGTTTGGCGCTCTGGAAAAAGCACTTTTACAGGGTGAGGATGGAAAGTATACACAACCCCAGGAACACCATAGTGCTGGGCTTCGCGAGTAACAGTTTCAATCAGTTGCTGATGCCCCAGATGAACACCGTCAAAATTGCCAATTGTGACGACAGAGGACTCTATAACAGACCCCATCTGCCCTACGCCTTGATAGATATGCATATTTTTCAATATACCTGTTTCCGCGCCCGGCGGTAAGGGCTTTTAATAGTTGATATTTTTAATAAATTTGCTATGTTGCAACGCGTGCAACAAGGGACCTTTCAACAGTATTTAAATCGCGTTTTACACCGCAGCGAGGTCCTGCTGAGGTACTTCTTACGCCAACGCGGTTTCTTTCTTCGTTGCTTGTTGTGTTGGGCGATCGGATGCCTGGCTCTTTCCACTGATGAAGTCACGTCCTATGACCAGCGTTTCAAGCTTCGCGGTGACCAAAAAGTCTCCTCACAAATCGTTCTAATCACGATTCGCCAATCTGACTTCACCGGTATCTACACCAAACATTCCTCTTTGCTGGATCTGGACTCGGCAACCGACGTCACTGACAGCTACTTTTGGAACAAACGCATCTGGAGCCAGTTGCTGGCGAAAGTTCTGAAGCAAAACCCCCAGGCCGTGGGTGTGACTCTTTATTTTGGCGATAACATCGGCGGCGTTCAACTGACTCCTGCCGAACAAAAGACCTTCCTCGACCCCCGTGTCGTTTGGTCCACAACGACGAACAGTCTTGAGCGCGTTTTGACTCCGGCCTTCAGCAATCGTGATCACACCAATCTTGGCGCCAACGAAGTTCGCCGTGACGAAGACGGCTTGGTGCGCCGGGTATTCCCGCAGCGCGCGGACATGCCCCATTTGGTTGAAAAAATCACAGGCAAGACCTTCCCCACAAGTCTTGCGGGACTTCCCATCAACTATCGCGGCTCCATTTATAATTTCACCCAATATGGTCTGAGCGAAATTCTCTACGATGAACTTCCAGCCAACGCCTTTGCCGGAAAAATCATCCTGATCGGGGCTGAAACCTCGGCCTCTCCGGTTTACCTGACTCCGGTGGGAACACTCACTCGCACGGAGATTATGGCCCACATCACCGACACCCTGCTTGGCAACAAATGGATTCAACGTCTGGATTTCTGGTGGTACGCCCTGGGCTTTTTGTTTTTGATGGGCTTTGCCATTTTCATCATCACAACCTACCCGCAATCGGTGGCGTTGTTTTTTGTGTTGTGGATTGCGACTTTATTGGCGGCCTTGTCAGCCTGGGTTTTCGACAGCTTCTATTTCTGGTCCCCGGCTTTTGCGCCGTTCGTTCTATTGGCTGCGACCTGGACGATCTTCATTGGATACCAGGCAACAAAAATTGAACGCAAGAACTTCGCCCTCCAGCAGGAACAGCAGTACCTGGCAGAGCTGGAACAGCTTAAAAACAATTTCGTGAGCCTCATTTCCCACGACCTGAAAACACCGATCGCAAAAATTCAGGCGATCGTGGACCGCTTGTTGACGCAAAATCAGGATCAAGAACTGCAAACGGATTTAAAATCCCTGCGCACATTCGGTGACGAACTGAATCGCTATATTCAGTCCATCCTCAAAGTCCTGCGCATTGAGTCCCGCGAATTTAAAATCAACAAAGACGCCGCGGACATCAACGAGGTGATCGAAGATGCTCTTTCCACTCTGCGCCCCCTGGCTGCAGAAAAAGGCATCCGTATTCAGACTCATCTTGAGCCCATGTTCTCTGTTGAGTTTGATACGACCCTGATCAAAGAGGTTGTTATCAACCTGGTTGAGAACGCGATCAAGTACACGCCCGCCCAAGGGTTGATTGAGGTGACTTCCTCTGAAACGAACGAAGATATCAAAGTCGAAGTCAAAGACACCGGTGACGGTATCAAACCCGAGGATCTGGACAAAGTCTGGGGCAAATTCACCCGCGGCAGTGATCAGGATTTAAAAACCAAAGGGACCGGTTTGGGTCTTTACTTAGTTAAATATTTTATTGAACTTCATGGTGGCAAAGTTGCGATGGATAGCAAATGGGGGCAAGGCACGACTGTGTCCTTCACCCTTCCACTGGAATCTGAAGATGTTATCGAGGAGATGTTATGATCAATCAACTAAGCACTCTGATTGTGGACGACGAGGCGGAACTGCGCCGTTCGGTCATTTCCATTCTAAAATCCACCATGCCGGAAATTGAATTTACAATTGACGAGGCCTCCACAGGTAAAGAGGCTTTGGATAAAGTAAAACAACAATCCTGGGATCTGGTTTTGATGGACGTGAAGATGCCGGAAATGAATGGCCTGGAAGCGTTGACCGCCATCAAGGAGCATGATCCTCGCACCTTCGTGGTGTTGATGACCGCACACTCCAATCTTCACGATGCTGTCCTTGCAATCAAAGAAGGCGCTTACGACTACGTTGAAAAACCGGTCAATCCACAAACGTTGACAGAGATCGTTCGCAAAAGCCAGGAAGCCCGTGATCTGGTTTCCAGCCTGGCCTTGTCGAATCCGATCTTTGACGATGATATCGAATCAGAGTTCGTGGGTTCTTCGCAAAAAATGAAAGAGGTCTTCAACCTGATCTATCGCCTGTGCAAAGTGGATACGACAGTGTTGATCCGCGGTGAAAATGGAACTGGTAAAGAACTGGTGGCACGCGCGATTCATTTCAACTCCCCTCGCAAATCCGGAAGCTTCGTGGCAATCAACTGCGGCGCGATCCCGGAAAGCCTGATGGAGAGCGAACTCTTCGGTCACGAAAAAGGTGCCTTCACCGGCGCCATCGAGCGCAAAATCGGCAAATTCCAGATGGCCAACAACGGAACTTTGTTCCTGGATGAAATTGGCGAGCTTCGCCCTGACATGCAGGTCAAACTTTTGCGCGTGCTTCAGGAAAAGAAGTTCACTCCTGTGGGCAGCAACCGCGAAGTAAAAACCAACACACGTATTATCGCGGCGACAAACCGCAACCTTGAAAAAATGATGGCCGATGGCACCTTCCGCGAAGATCTTTTCTATCGTTTGAATGTCATGCCCATCTTTTTGCCGCCATTGCGTGATCGCTCTGACGACATCCAGGCGCTGGCACAGCACTTTATCAAAAAGTTTGCCCGTCAGCATGGTCGCACCATTAATGGAATCGACAACGAGGCCTTGGAGATGCTTAAAGCCTATCGCTGGCCAGGAAACATCCGCGAACTTGAAAACGTGATCGAACGCGCCTTCATCGTGGAGAACTCCCAAAATATCACACTGGAATCCTTACCGGAATCCTTGAAGCTTGCTCCCAAGGAAGCTCCCGAGAAAACGGCCAATGTCGGTTACTCCGGCCCGTTGGACTTTGACGTGTTCAAAGAAGGCATGGAAAAGGAATTCATCGTGAGTGCTTTGAAAGCAAATCAGGGTCGAATCAATCAAACTGTGGCTCAGGCAAATATTCCGAAAAACACCTTGCTAAGAAAAATCCGCAAGTACGGAATCAACGTCAAAGACTTTACGAGCGAAGAATAGTTTCGGCTTTATCGACCACCTGCTCTGCTGGCAGGTGGGTCATGCAGACGTGAGTTTTGATAGGACACACTTTATGCCCGTGCTTGCCACAGGGACGGCACGGCAAGTTTTCCTTCTGAGCAATATATGAATCTGCTGACCACGGTCTGAATCCAAATCTTAAAACAGTGGGACCAAATACGGCGATCAAGGGAGTTTCACAAGAAGCCGCCATATGAGAGGCCGCACTGTCATTCCCGATCAACAATCGCGCACGGGCAATAATCTGCGTCGACTCTAAAATAGAGGTCTTTCCGGCAATACAAATCGAACCCGGAATCAAGTCGGTCACTTCCTGCGCCAGAGCTTCCTCGCCCGGCCCGCCCATTACATAAATCTGAAAGCCTTGTTCCTGAAGTGATTTACCGGTTGCGACGAATCCCTCTTTGGTCCAACGCTTAGTTGCCCAAACGGATCCCGGGAACATCAGTACACCACGACCTTCACTCAACGCATTCAGGTTGTAGCGAGATTGCAAGCCCGCATACACATCCGTGCATTGCATGATTTTTTCGCGAACACTCATCGATGACCATTCCGGAGGGGAAGGCAGCTTACCCTTCGAATCGAGTTCATAAGGTTTGACGCTGTTTTGATAACTAAGCAATAACTCTGGCAACTTGCCATCCACTGGTTGCAACAGACTCATTTGGCGCATTGGATCCGGAAGCATCATGGGCTTTTTCACCGTCTGGGAAAAAGCCAGAAAGCTGAATGGTTTTTTAAAACCGATTTTATGCTGAGCCTTGATTTTGCGACAAAAGAAAATCGTGCGCATGGATTCGTGGGGGGACAAAAGGTAATTGACCTGGTGCTTTGCAATCACCTGCAGTGCCTGCACATAAGAATCTGCATCACCTTTTTTGATTTCAAAAATATGATCTACCAATTTTGTTTTGATAAAGAAGTCGCCAAAACCTTTGCGACACACCAGCCCCAGCTCGTGATCAGGCCAAATCTGACGACAACGTTTCAGGAGTGGAATTGCCAAGAGCAAGTCCCCCAGAAAGGCTGTTTGTACGACAAGATTCAACGGCATGAACGATCTCCTGCAAAGAGACCTGATCGTAGCACATTATGCTTTTTTCACAAGCTCTCTTCCAGCAAGGACTGCATGAGCTCTTGGTTAGAATAGATACTCCGCGGCCATACAAATCAATTTCATGAGCACAGGTTGGGCCGAACCAGGCCACCACTTGTCGCCCCTGAGAAATCGCCATATGCATGCCCAGGCTGTCACCGGTGATCACCACATCACACGCTGCAACGCTGATCAGACCATCGCGCAAGCCGCTTTCAGTGGCAGTGGAAATAACTGGCAAACCGCGGGCGATCTGCACATTTCGCTCAGTGTCTTCGGGACCACCCAATAGCACAATTTGCGCCTCAGGATATCTGCTTTGCAAAGAAGCTATCATCAATCGATGAAACTCCACTGTAAGCTTTTTCGCTGCAATAACATTGCTGCATCCGGTGTTAAAACCCAACACCCACTTCTTGCCGTTGGTCAAAAACCCCGAGCGACGCTCCTGCAACTGCGTCTGCTCTGACTCCGTCAGCGGCAACCAGTAGGAATCTCTTTTATACGGACCCAGTTCCAAGGCTTCAATCATGAGCTGCGTCTCGGGCTTTTGGTTTTCGAAGAACTTTTTTTGATTATTCAGACCCAGCTCCCACAACTCTTCTGCGGCGGGAGTTGCCGGAAGAATCGCTCCGTTCACTGGATTTGCGGTAAAGCCAAATACCTGTAGCACTTGCGTGTGACGAAGTACACCGACAGCTTTAAGAGATTTATCAATAACAAATGCGACATCAAATTCCAGAGACCGCAACTGCAATAGATCAGCCTCGCGAGTTGTCAGCACCCGATCAATCACGGGATGATTCTGCAACAGCAAATGCGCGGGTGCATCGGTCACCCATGTCAGCATGGATGAAGGATACTTGCGTTTGATCGCTTTTAACAAACTCGTACTGCGAACCACTGCCCCCAGCGCCCCCAAATGTACGATTAAAATAGAAATTTTTGGTGCATCATACGAGACACAGTCCGAGTCACAGCTCTGACTTTTAGAACAGGGTTTGTATCCTGAAAAATACCGACAATTGGTTTGCGCCATAGCATTATTGTAGAACATCAACCCCATCCATATTGACTTTCAAGGGGTCTGGTCATCGATTTTCAGGACCAAGGCCGCGGCAAAAAACACCCGCATTTTTCCGATAAGCTCAGGGATGAAAATAGAACGTGAAGTGATTCAACTTAAACCCATCAAAACCCTGAAACACGCGCAGGGTGGCACCGTGACTTTACCGTCAGGTCTGGGCAGCTTTGAGCTGAATGCTTTGCAATTTTCCTACCTCGAAGTTCTGAAAAATGGAGTTTCCATCGAAGGACTTGTGCAGTTCTTTCTGGGGCAAGGATGGTTGGTCAGCTTCCGTGAACTCTACAGTCTGATTCAATTTCTGGTGCGCGAAAGACTGATCGCAAATCAAAACATCATCGACTATTTTAAAAAAGTGAACTCTGACGACTCGCCGTTGGTATTTAGCTCCATCGACGTTATGAATGGCAAACAGATCAAACCCGATCCTGCAACCCTGCCGTTCTTTCGCTCCCTGGAACCCCATCTGGCCAACTATCTGCTGCAAAAAGCAGAGGTTTTTACTGTGCCGCCCAATATTCGCATCACTCATTCCGGGCAAAGCAGTCGTGATCTGTTTATTTTATTAAAAGGACAAGCCTCCATTTACAAAGTCATCTCGGAGACCCGCAGACAGCTTGTGGCAACACTGGGCTCAGGGGCTCTTTTTGGTGAAAGAGGATTTCTGCTAAGCCAACCGCGCAATGCCGATGTTATCACCAGTACAGCCTCTGAAGTTCTAAGAGTCCATCACCTGCCTGAGTACGACAACCTTATCAAGTCTGATAAAGCCCAGGCCCTTCAGCATCGGTTTTGGGTGATGCAGGCCCTGCTGTCATCACCGTTTTTCAAGGACATCCCCACGGACAGTCTGGATGCCTTGATATTCACCGGACGCCTGGTACAGGCTCCCGCAAACCAGGCTTTATTTCATGAAGGCCAAGCCGGCAATACGTGCTACATCGTGATTCAAGGTTCTGTGGTTATTAGTCAAAAGGGCACTGCCATTAATGTTCTAAACCAAGGAACCTGTTTTGGTGAAATCTCACTGCTGGTTTCCGGAGGCGTCAGAACGGCGACAGTAACCACTCAAAGAGATACGGTTTTATTGGAAATCGAACAGAATGCATTCTATAAAATGCTGGCTCAGAATCTTATTTTGGCCAAGGTTATTGAAACCCTGGCAGCTTCCCGCCTTGCCCGCGACATGAAAAACTCTTAGACGTTACGGTCAAATTCTATAAGGCCCCTTACCTTGAAATCGTAAAAAACAACTTCCTCCCTTCGCTGTGATATACCTGCCAGTAATTCACCAGAAGGACGGAAAAATGAAGTACTTGCTTCCACTGATTATGCTTGCGGCACTCCCTGCTGGAGCTCGGTCTCAGGATATCAACGACCAATTCAATAAAGTTTCTGCTCAACTGATTGCCAACGACGTACAAACGATCGTCATCGAGGACGCCTATCCCAAGGGCAACTGCCTGCCAGATGGCGCCTCTTATATGGTGGCTTTGCAGGTTAAAAAAATAGTCTGGGATGAAATTCTGGAAAAAGACGTCGAACAATGGGTGACTGCCAAAACCGTCAACGTCAACAAAGCGACTGGCCGCATAGTTCAATACTGCGATTAATAAAAAAAACCCGGCTCATCACCGGGTTTTTTATTTTAGGGAAGTTTTCCCGGTTTGATCGAGACAACCTCTGACACCAAGGTTCCAATTTTGATCTTGGCTTCGATTCTAAGAATGTACTTGTGCTCGTCATCAGACAACCAGATCAGATTTTCACCGATCGGTTTGAACTTGCCCTTCAGAGTGATATTTGGCTGAATTACGATTGCTTTCATCGGACCCAGTTCTGTATCCAAAACTTCCTTGCGAATTGCTTTGCCCGAAAAAACCAGATTCTCTTTGTCATTGGATACACGGAAAGCATATTCCTTGCCGACATCCCACTGAAACATGCGCATATAGTAGATCGCACTATAGACATTTTGCGCATACTCCTCGAGTTCCCATTGTTCGCGCTTTTCCTCTTCGCCGTCCTGCTTGGTCACTTTCTTTTCCCAGAAAGTTGCTGTTTTTTTATTGTTATCAAATAGCATTTTGGCTTCACGCAACTGTCCGGATTCTTTTACATGCAACTCGAATACGGTCGGCGTCAGTTCCTCGTAGTCCATGAAAATATCGATGTTATCTTCAACAGTATAAACTGAGGCAAACAAGGAGATCGTCTTAATCGCGATGTTATGCTTGTAGGATTTACGACCATTCACTGTTGCCATAGGCAAGGTTTTAAAACGCAACTCTCCGGCTGACATTTTGAAGTAAGACACATCGTGTACGACTTCTTCACCCACACGGAAGGGGTCCACGATGGGACGTCGTCCATTGAATCCTGCATCATCTTCAATCACTGGTTGTCGGCGGGTTGAGACTGCGGCTTCAGATTTTTTATCTTTACCATTCTTAGACTTGGAAGATTCCTTAGCCTTGGCCGCCGGAGCAGTTTTTGCGGGCGCAGTCACCGCTTTGGAGCTTTTGGATTCTTTTGTAGGCTTTGCGGCTGCCGTTGTTTTCTCATCCTTGGCAGCGGTCTTTGCTTCGACATCCTTGGTATTACCGGCAGCAACTGTTTCCGTGGCTGGGGCTGAAGGCTCTTCAATCTTCACAGCCTTTTCAAATTCATCCATAGTTCCAAGCTGATCGGCTTTTTCATACTTCAAAAATGAAGTCGAACATGCCGACAACATTGAAACTGCGAATAGACCTGCTGCAATCGAAAACTTATCCACTAAAAATCCTTCCAACGCCTGTGAACCCACATCCATTGCTCTGGATGCTTTCTGACTATTTGCTCAAGCTTATCTGTAAACGCCTGCGTGATATTGGCGATACTCTGGTCCTTATCTTCAACGATAGAAGGGCTCAAGTCCATAGCTGGCTCAATCACCACGTGAACTTTCCCATCCTGTCCTTCATAGGTATAAATGGGCAATACCGGTGCTTTGGTTTTTTGTGCGAATAAAGCCAGACCATAGGCTGTGCCGGTGCGTTTCCCAAAGAAGGTTGTCGCTACACCAAAAGGTTTTCCCATGTACTGATCCAGAACGAAGACAAGACCTTCATTGCGCTTAAGAGCTTTCAGGATTTCAAAAGCATTATTAGGCCCATGAGCTTCGATATACCTGACACCTTGAGCGCCCCGAACCGAGAACCACAGATTGTTAAACCACTGGGTCTTGAAGCTTTTTGAAATGATATGAATCTTTTGACCGATCACACTAAGGGCGTTGGCAGCCAAATCCCCGTTGCCCAAATGCAGTGTCAGATAAAAAAATCCTTTGCCGTTGGCAAGAGCCTGCTCGTGGTTTTCCAACCCCTCAAAGACCACATTTTCATCCACCCATTGGCGTGACATATTCGGAATAAAAAAGAATTCACCAAAATTATAGCCCAATTGGTAAACGGACTCGCGCCCCACTTTTTTTCTTTGAGCGTCTGTCCACTCCGGAAAGGCTATTTCAAGATTACCAAGAACGATTTTTTTTCGGAAGCCAAAGACATCCCACCATAAAAATCCAATCCAGGAACCCGAAAGTCGCTGGATCTTCCGTGGCAATATGCTGGACAGAAAGATTCCGATTTTAGCTAAAAAGTTGGCCAATAATTTCATGCAGACGTCCTTTGGTCCCAAATTCCGTCACCTGCAAATTGGTACTCCAGAGCTTTTCAGGCTCTGGCAACAGACGACGCAACTTCACCGCATCCTTGGATGTAGTCACTAGATAGTCGGCACCCGACTTCTTAAAGTCATTCCAGATTTTTTGCGCATCAGACTCTGTGTACTGATGATGATCGCGGTAATGAAGGCTTCGTTTGGAAATCTCTCCATAGGACCGCATCATCTTTTCAAAAACATCCGGTCGCGCAATAGCCGACACCAGGAACATGCACTGACCTTTTAATATCTCGGTGGGTGCAGTCTCTTTGCCATTATTCAATTCAACGATGTCATAGCCGAAATAAAGAATCTCTTTACCTGGTGGCAGATGATCCTGAACGACCTTAAGACTGTTTTCATCCGCAAGGTTGCACTTTGTGAATAGAATCACATCGGCTCGTTCAAGCCCTTCCCAGGATTCGCGGGCACGGCCTTCTGGCACAACCTGATAGTTGCTCCACGGCTCGGTCGCATCCAGAATAACAATATTCAGATCACGGTGCAGTTTTCGATGCTGAAATCCATCGTCGACGACGATCACATCGAACGGTCCATAATTCTTCGTTGAGTATTCCGCCGTCTGCCATTTGCTGTCGCCAACAAAGACTGTGACATCCGGATTGGCCTGAGCCAACAGTACGGGCTCATCACCATAGTATCGAGCCGCATGCGGATGTGTGACATCAACGCGTACGGAAGCGGAAGCATCTGCCCGATACGACCGGCTGACGACTGCGACTTTTTTATGTTCGCCGACCAGGGACTTCAGGCAAAAATCCGTGATGGGAGTCTTCCCCGTTCCACCCATTGTCAAATTTCCGATACTGATAACTTTCATAGGCGGCTTATAGGCCCCTAGAATTCCACGGTCATAAAGTGAGTTTTTGAAACCCACGATGTGATCATAAATAAATGACAATGGCTTCAGTAATGGTTTCATACCGTCAAATACTCATCCAATGATTTCACCACGCGTGAAGTGGCCCCTTTGTCGCCCAAGTAAGAACGCAAAGATGCCAGATCTTTTTTAACTTCCGCGGTATAGGCCGCATCCGAAATATAGCGATCCAAAAGTGCCGCCATATTTTCTGCGGTCACATCATTCTGGAAACGTTCAGGAACTGCTTCTTTATTCAGAATCAGATTCACCAATCCATAGAACTTGGTCCCACGCACGAAAATACGGGCAAAGATACCGGTCAACCACTTCATTTTATACATGATGACCATCGGCTTTTGCAGAAGACCCACTTGCAAAGTGGCTGTACCTGAAGCAACCAGCATCATATCCACCAGATGAATCATTCTAAATGGCTCATCCTTTAGCAGAATATATGGCAGACGGAAGTCCTCCAGATACTCCTGCATTTTTTCTTTGGTGAATGTAGGAGCTGTCAAAATGACGATTTTTAGATTGTGATACTTTTTTGATAAAATTCGCGCGGCATCCAATTGAATCTGGAAGTGCTGCTTAAGCTCCAGACGACGACTGCCCGGCATCAATCCAAGAACAATTTCGTCATCGCGAATGCCGACTTGATTGCGGTGAGTTTTAAGATAAGTGGCATCATCAATCAGACGCTCATCCAATTCATCCAACAAAGGATGACCCACAAATTCCACAGGAACGCCGTGCTCTTCATAGAAAGGCACTTCGAATGGGAATAGTACGAATACTTTTTTGCAATATTTTTTGATGGTCTTAACCCGGCCTTTGCGCCAAGCCCACACCTGCGGAGAGATGTAGTAAACCACGGGAATTCCCAAGGCATGCAGTTTTTTTGCAAGCATCAGATTGAACTCCGGATAATCCATCACAATCGCCACTTTAGGACGACGTTTTTCAGCCTCGCGAACAAGACTGTCAAACACACCCTTCAGAAGACCGTAGGAGTTGATAATCTCCGCAGCCCCCACAACGGCCATTTCTTCGGATTTCCCCAGACGTTCAAATCCCAGGTTTTCCATGTCCTGACTGCCGACACCAAAAGCATGGATCTTACGTCCCTGCTTTTTCCAGGTCTCAAGAATTCTTTGAGCATAAGTCACACTGGAGGCCTCGGCGGCCACGAACAATACTTGATCCATTTATTTACCAATCATTTTTTGAATGTCTTCGATGGCGCGCAAAGCTTTCAATCCATCCAGACCTGTAACCACCGGCGTTTTGTTATTCAAAACTGCATCGACGAATGCATCCGTCTCTTTTTGCAAAGCATCGGCTTTATCCACCGTCCACTTGGTGATTTTTGTCAATTCATCGCCGCCAGCACCCTTCTCGACTTTTTCAAGTTCATGGATCCCGGTGTTTGCGTAAATAGTGCAATCATCCTGAACCACACGAATGGATCGCTGACCCACCGGAGAAACACGACTGACCGTGATGATGCCATGGATGCCATTTTTCATTTTAAAGGAAATGGATGCAGTATCCAATTCCGGAGAAATCAACTTTGTGCCAGAGCAGATCATGGATTCAATCTCGCTGCCTGTTAGCCAGAACAACAAATCCATATCGTGAATTGCCAGATCGTGAAGAACGCTGACGTCAGCCCCACGAGCCTTGTAAGGCGCCGTTCTGATCAGCTCGATCGTTGACACATTTTTCATGTGCTTTTTAAGTTCATTCACAGAAGGATTGAATCTTTCAATATGACCCACTGCCAATTTCACTTTGTGTTTTTCAGCCAGACTTAGCAACTCCTCAGCCTGAGGCACCGTTGCTGTGATTGGTTTTTCCACGTTAACGTGAACACCGTTTTCCAGGAAAAGTTTGGCCACTTCATAGTGACTTTGCGTACTAGCCGCAATTGTCACCAAATCAACCTGACCGATCAAATCCTGTGGACGATGAAAGCTTTTAACTCCCAACTCAGCGGCAATTTTATCTGCCTGAGCCGGAAAGTGATCACAAACCCCGATCAGTTCCACGTTCGGATTATTTTTATACTTTTGAGCATGGAAGTTACCCAGGTAACCGACGCCGACAACGGCGGCACGTAGTCTATTGCTCATCTTCTTGCCAACCTTTAGGGCTTCTGTCGACCGCGATTCCGCGCTTCGATGAACGGATAAAGTTAATGAAATACTCGATGTTCGGGCTCATTGTGCATTCTTCCTGAACACGCTTGATGCCTTCCTCAACAGTATGGGAACCCATGATGATGATACGAATCGCTTTATGCACATTCGTCACTTCTTCACGTGGGTAACCTTTACGTGCCAGACCGATTTTATTGGTAGCACGAATAGTCGCGTAGGTACCTTGAGCGCGGCAGAATGGAATAATATCCTTATTCACGATACTGCTGCCTGCGATAAACGCCATTTTTCCGACTTTGGTGAATTGATTCAAAGCACTCATACCACCGACGAACACGCCGTCAGCGATTTCGCAGTGACCACCCAAATGGGTGTTATTTGCAAGAATGACATTGTTGCCAAGTTTGCAGTCATGCCCCACGTGTGTGTAAGCCATGAAGTAACCGTTATCACCAATTTCTGTCTTTTTGTCGCCTTTGGAGGTCGCCAAATTCACAGTCGTGAACTCACGGAACATATTGTTGTTACCAATAATCAAAGAAGTAGGCTCGTTCTTATAGGAAATATCCTGAGGAGCTCCACCGATAACCGCACCCGGGCAGAAGTGATTGTTGGCGCCGATATCCAAAATACCGTAGCGCGAACCCAGAGTAACGTGACCTTCCACGATCGTGCCTTTGCCGATCTTCACCTTGCCTTGAATAAGGCAATAAGGACCGATTTCAACATCATCGGCGATCTCAACATCAGGGGAAACAACACTGGAAGGATGAATTTTATAATTTGCCATGGAACGTATATCCTAATTAAAAGGGACCTTTTTGAGGCCCCTTTGAGTTTTGAAACTATTTTTCTTTCTCGTAAGCCTTAATAACATCTTCTGTTAGATCAGAGTCTGGCGTGGAGTACAAAACCCCTTGGTTGTTTTCAAGAACCAAAGTGTAACCTTTGTCTTTTGCCAATTTGCCGATCACAGTTTTCATTTTGTTCAAAATAGGAGCTGTCAATTCACGCTCTTTCTTTTGGATTTCCATTTGGCTTTTACCTACGATATCACGGTATTTAAGCATTTCTTCCTGGAATTCAGCTTGTTTTTTACCAAGTGCTTCTTCAGAAAGAACTGATTTTTTCTTTTCAAGATCTTCGCCCATCTTTTTCAGATCAGCTTCTTTTTTCTCAAGATCTTTTTTCTTTTTGTTGAACTCTGTTTCAAGTTCAGCTTTTGCTTTTTTACCAGCAGAAGTTGCTTGAATAGCTTTTTGCATATCCACGAATCCAACTTTGCTGTCTGCCGCGTGAGCAGCTGCCGCCATCATAAATACAGTCGCTGCGATAATCATTTTTCTCATAAAAATTCCTCCCTAAAATTTTCTTCTCTTAAAAATAACTTAACTTAAACCACTAAATTAAAAACTTGGACCAATTGAGAACTCAAACACCGAAGCATCGTGGTAGTTCGGGTCACGATTCAATGGGAAGCCCCACTCAAATCTTAAGACCCCGATTGGTGAATACCAACGGATACCGAAACCCATGTCTGAAAAGAAGGTGTCGCCGCTCAAAACATCGTCTGCCGCACCAATATCAAAGAACGCGGCACCAAAGATACCCGCATCTTTCACCAATGGGAATTGCAACTCTGTCTGATACATGGCCTGTTGAGTACCACCGTAAAAACGCATGGCTTCAATATTGGCCTGATCCGGAGTCATACCTTCAGCAATACTTTCATTATATATCTTCTGCGAGAACTTCATTTTACCGACACGGTATGATCTGAAACCGCGCAACGAGTAGGGACCACCCAGTAAGTACAACTCATTGAATGGCACATCCTGGCCGTCAAGCCCATCAATGCGCGCGTACTGAAGATTATTTCTCCAAGTCACATCCCAGAAAACATTTTTAAAGAAGTTAAAGCGCGTGCTGGCACGGTTGTATTTCAACTGACCAAAGCCTGCGTACTCATAAGAAGCCGAAGCAAAGATACCTTTGGTCGGAGAGAAACGGTCATTTCTCGTATCGTACTCCACCGTTCCAGTTAACGAGATCGTTTCACCAGAAGCTGTCTCCAATGGGAACAAGTCCGTATCCGTAATAGGTGTTCCATCGGCATTATTTCGCGTCGTTAGATCAGACTTATCGTACTTTGCGCGCAAGAATCCACGAGTGAATTCTGCCAAAGGACGGCCCATTCTGACAGAGGCACCAGTGTGCTTCTCGTCGTAATCCAGACGGCCTGTATTGGTACTGCTGTAGATATCGCCACCCAACAACCACTCGGTGTCGTTAAAGTACGGCTCGGTGAAGGACAAGTTATAGAAACTGCCGGTACCACTTAGATTCAAGCTCGCACCCAAGTTCTGACCTTTACCCAGGAAGTTCGTTTGCTGAACTGAACCCTGCAAAGTGAAACCTTGTGATGTTCCGTAACCGGCACCCAATTGGATTTGCCCCGTATTACGTTCCTTAACGATGATATCAACATTCATAACATCCGTTTTTTCAGGATCCACGGATGTTTTAAAGTTCACGTCCTCAAAGAAGCCCAGACGCTGGATGCCCTCCATGGATTGACGACGGCGGGTTTCGTTGTACAACTCACCCTCACGCACCTTCAACTCACGACGAACAACCTTGTCACGGGTTTTGGTATTGCCGACAACATTGATTTTACCGAAGTAAACCTTCTGGCCCTTGTCGAACTCAAACACCAGGTCCATTTTGCGTTCTTTGTCGTTGGCCCGCGTGCGCGGGATAACGTTGGCAAAGGCATAACCCAGGTCACCATATTTCGCCGTCAACTCACTGATGTCCTTTTGCAGAACCTCATAGGAGAAAACGCCGTTTTCATCAAGTTTAATGGCATCGTACAATTCTGATTTCGGGAACAGAATGTCACCGGCGAAATCCACATCCCCAACAGAGTACTGCTCACCCTCCTCCACGTGGAAAGTGATGTAGATGTTTTTCTTATCCGGAGTCACTGTCACCTGCGGGCGGTCAATTTTTGCCTGCACGTAACCTTGATTGAAATAGATAAAACGCACGATTTGCGCATCACGATCAAAAGCCTCTTGCTTATACTGGCCGGAACCAGACATCGCAGAGAAATAACCACCCTCTTGCGTGATCATTTTACTTTTCAATTCAGTTTCTGAAATATTCTTAGCTCCAAGGAAAGTGATCTTACGAACTTTAACCTTGTCGTTTTCACGCACTTTGAAAACCAGACGAACAGTCTCATCTTTTGTGATGTCCTGAACTTCAGCATCCACGCGCGCCAGGAAGAAACCCTTGTCTTCGTAAAGCTTTTGAACTTTCTCAACAGCTTCTTTCACTTTGGACATATTCAAAAGCTGGTAAGCCTTGATACCCGTCGCCTCAGCGATATCTTCGGCTTTAATTTCGTTGTTGCCCTCGTAAGTGATCTCAGCGATGGAAGGTTTTTCCAAAACTTTGAAAGTCAAAACCGTTTCCTTGCCGGAAACCTGACGATCCACTTCGATATTGTTGAAATAACCCAAATTGAACAGAGCTTGAACATCGGCTCTGATTGCAGTGGCGTTGTACTCAACTCCCACTTTGGAGCTGATTTTGCTAAGAATCGCATCTTTTTCAATTTTGCGATTTCCCACAACTTCAATGGACTTGATAGTAAGACCTGAAGTCGCACTCTTAGGTTGCGCAACCGCTGTCCCATTTTTCTTGGGCGCTGCTTTTTTCTTGGGAGCCGCAATCGCCGTTGACGTTGCAGTCACTAATAACAAAGTAAACAGAAGCTTAATCAAAGTTCGAATTCTCCAACCGAGAGGGAACCCACAAAGAGTTCGTTTTTAAAAATCTTTTTCAAAAATCTCAAAGATTTCTCGATAGTTACCTTTTAAACTGTGAAATCGTAGCCCACTACCTAAGTCTAGTACACCAAAAACGACCACCCTGACGCGCTGAGCGGCAATGGTGGTTTTTCTGCAACTATTCTTAGACCCAGAGGCCGTCTTTCATTCTGTAAACTTTTGGGAATCTGGTCGCGAAAGTAAGATCATGCGTCACGATGACCAAGGCCAACTGCATCTCTTCTTTCAGACGGAAAAACAACTCTTGAATCTTTGCACTCGTGTTCGAGTCCAAATTTCCAGTGGGCTCGTCGGCGAAAAGAATTTTTGGATGACGAACTAAGGCACGTGCAATTGCGATGCGCTGCAACTCACCACCGGATAATTGATTCGGAAAGTGATTGGCGCGGTCAGCAAGTCCCATGAACTCAAGTAAGTGCAGCGCTTTTTCTTTTGCTGCTTTTGGAGACTCCCCTGCCACTCGACAAGGAATCATGACGTTTTCGACTGCATTAAATTCACTCAACAAATGATGGAACTGAAAAACGAAACCCATTTCGGCATTACGAAATTTGGAAATTTCGTCATCGTTCATTGCCAACAAATCACGACCTTCAAAGGTAACCTCACCACAGCTGGGACGATCCAGAGTACCCATGATTTGCAATAACGTACTTTTGCCGGCGCCGGAGGAGCCAAGAATCGCCAAAGCCTCACCGCCGTTGATATCCAAGCTCACGCCACGAAGAATTTCCAACTCTCCATTGCCACTGGGATAAGATTTGTGGATGTTTCTGACGGAAAGAAAATTACTAACGGGATTATTCATTTCGCAACCCTTCCATAGGATTCAAATTCGCACCACGACGAGCCGGCGCTAAAGTGGCGATAAAACAAATCAACATTGTTGCCACGCAAATAGCGATCGTATCCATAAAACGAATACTGATTTCGATGTTTTCCAGACGATAAACCGCCCCGGAAATCAGCCCCAGTCGCCCCTGAGCCCATACAAACAAGACACACAAAATAAGTCCCAGGATAAATCCACCGGCAAGACCGATAGCACCCAAGATCAGGCCTTGGAAGGTGAAGATCTTAATGACATCTTTGCGACTTAAACCCACAGTTTTTAAAATCGCGATATCTTTGAATCTCTGCACCACATTCACAAACAAAGTGGAGGAGATGTTAAATGCCGCCACAAAGATAATCACTGAAACCACAAAGAAGATGGCGGGACGCTGAATAGCCACTGCATCGAAAAGGTTTTCATTGGAATCACGCCAGTCACGAACCCAATACGGAGCCCCCAGGACCTGCGACAGATTGTAGCTGGCTTTTCGCGCATACTCGGCATCATCAAATTTCAACATCAAGCCGGTGTAACGATCACCGATGGCCGCCACTTCCTGGGCGACATTAAGATCAATCATGATAAAGCGTTCGTTCCACTCAAATTTGCCCAGCTCCACTACACCTTGCAATTTGAAGGTCCCGACTTTTCGTTTAAAATTGGATGGATCCGTCAGATCCGCAATCGGCAAAACCACGCGGAATTCATCGCCAATTTTTAGACCCATTTTTTTGGCCAAACCAGAACCAATCAGCGCCAATGGCACATCCGACGGCGCATTCAGATCCGCAGAACCCTCTTTCACCCGACTTTCCAAATTCAAAGTCTGATTCACGCGGTCTTTATCAATTCCTTCCAGCAAAACACCGGAAATCTGACCGTTATGAGCCATGATGCCTTCAACAAAAACAAAACGTGTGGAACTGACCAGGGACGGCTCCGCTTTGCGAATGCGCTCTTCCAATTCCTTCCAGTCATCCGGAAAACGCGAACGCTTTACCACCTGAACTGAACCAGAAACATCCGTCATTGCCGTCTGCAAAGTGGTTTCAAAGCCACTCATCACCGCCATAGAGACAACCAGTGAAGCCACCCCTAAAATCAAACCAAACAATGCCAATGGAGCCGAGCCCCCGAACATGGTTTTTTTTGAATTTAAAAGCTTCCATGAAATCCAGGCTAATGACGATCTATTCACGATGGTTTCACTTCCTGATTCACCTGTTCTTTCAGGTAAGCCATGATAAAGCCATCCAAATCACCATCCATCACATCATCCACCTGATTGGTTTCGAAGTCGGTACGGTGATCTTTGACCATCTGATAAGGGTGCATCACGTAAGAGCGAATTTGCGAACCCCACTCGTTTGCTTTCTTTTGGGAATTCATCGAGTCTTTTTCAGCGTTGCGCTTTTCAACTTCAATTTCGTAAAGTTTTGCCTTCAACATCTTCAAGGCTTTTTCCCGATTTTGAATCTGTGAACGTTCGATTTGGCAGGACACGATAACACCCGTCGGGATGTGAGTCATACGAACTGCGGAATCGGTTTTATTGACGTGCTGACCACCGGCCCCACTGGAGCGGTAGGTATCCACTTTCAAATCTTCGGGCCGAATTTCAATATTGATGTCATCATCCACCTCTGCCCAGGCGAAAACAGATGAAAACGAAGTATGCCTACGGGCATTCGAGTCAAAAGGCGAAATACGCACCAGTCGGTGCACCCCGGATTCGGCTTTCAAATAACCATAAGCATAAGGGCCTTCAATCAGAAGCGTGCAGGACTTGATTCCCGCTCCTTCGCCCTCGGTCATCTCGATAACTTGAACTTTATAACCGTGTTTATCGGCGTAGCGCGTGTACATGCGCAGAAGCATCTCAGCCCAGTCACAGGACTCAGTCCCACCAGCGCCGGAATTGATCGACAAGTAGGTGCTGTTACCATCAAGCTCGCCATTTAAGACTCGCTTCAGCTCCAGTTCCTCAGCTAACTTTTCCAGAGAGGAAACTTCGGCCTTCACCTCGACAAAGCTGTCTTCATCTGTGGCCTCGGTCGCCATCTCCAGCAACACAGAAGCATCACTCAAACGACTCGTAAAAGAATCAAACTCGCCCACGGCTTTATCCAGCAGGCTTTTTTCCTTGTTAAGCTTTTGCATTTCATCGGGCTTTCCCCACAACGCAGGGTTTTCCGCTTGAATTGCCAGCTCATCGAGGCGTTTTTTCTTTTTGTCTAAGTCAAAGATACCCCCGAAGCTCCTTGGCGAAGCTTTCGAGAGAACTGATACGTTTTTTAACGTCTGAAGATTCGGTTATGATCGACATTTAAATTCCCACTGCTAGTCCGCAGCATTAACAGCGGACCCAGCTATAGTTATAACTAAATGTCAGGGTGTCAAGTGGGGCTACGCAGCAATCGCTCAAAGATCGCATCTTGCAGATCGAACATCTCTTTGGCGTCTTTATCATTGGTTTCGTGATCGTATCCCAGGAGATGCAGCGTTCCGTGCAGCAACATGTATCCCAGCTCCTTTTGGAAACTGAGTTTGTGCTCCTTCGCTTGTTTTTTCAGCACTTCAGGGCACATCACAAGCTCACCAAAACTGCCTGGATCCATGGAGTCAAATGACAAAACATCCGTGGCATAGTCCTTTCCACGAAACTCCATATTGATCTTTTGTGCAGGTTTTTTATCCAGAAATACCAGAGTCAATTCACGACGTGATTTATCGGCATTGATCACTTTACGTTTCTTAAGCTCCACCACGACCGAGTCCATCCATTCCTGAATGAATTTGCGGGGCACGGAGTGCTTTGATTCGTTAATGATGAGTACCTGCATATTATCCTTATTTATTCACGGGAGTCGACTCCCCAAGCTGACCGCCGGCCGCACGAGGATAATCGATACGCTGATGGTATATACCCAAAAGAATACGAATGAAAGCGGCTTCAACTTTGGAAATATCTTTCAAGGTCAAATTACACTCATCCAACTGCCCGTCAGAGAACTTTCTTTGCACGATATTGCGAACAATGTTCTGCAAACGTGCCGGAGTCGGTTCATCCAACGAGCGCGCCGCCGCCTCAATGGAATCGGCCAGCATACACAAGGCGGCCTCACGAAACTGTGGCTTCGGACCTGGATAACGGAAATCCTGATCGCTGATCTCCGGATCCTCCTCTTTTTTCAAATCAAGGGCTTTGTTGTAGAAGTAAGAGATCAGGGTCGTACCGTGATGCTGAATAATACCATCAATGATCGGTTTACCCAGTTTATAAGTAACACCCATCTCCACGCCGTCTTTTACATGGGCAATCAGAAGCGTTTTACTCATGAACGGAGAAATATGATCGTGGGGGTTATTCCCCGGCTTTTGGTTCTCAATAAAGTAATTGGCGTGCTCCATTTTACCAATGTCATGGTAGTAGCACATAACTTTACCCAAGAGCGAATTCGCCTCGATCTCTTCGGCTGCCGCCTCCACCATGGATCCCACCATCATGGAGTGATGATAAGTCCCAGGCGCTTTTACGATCATGTCTTTCAAAAGCGGATGATTCAGATTGGAAAGTTCCAAAAGCTTAACGTCAGTGGTGTAGTTAAATGCCGACTCCAACATCGGGATAAACATCATCGCACACAGAGAACTCAGGATACCGCCAATAAAGCCCGCAGGAATGGCGAAAAGAATTTCGCGTGCAGCACCCTCTTGATCAAATCGGGTCATCGTCAGTACGAAGGCGATGACCAGGGCGTTCACCACACCCGTTCTGACGCCAGCAAAATAAATATCGTTACGGGTTTTACAATTAAAGACCCCACGAGCCGCTGCAATACCGCCGATCATACTAAAAAGCATCAGAGCGTAGTTGTAATCAACCATGATTCCCAAGCACAGCGACACGAAAGCGGTAAACAGCCAAACGATCTCGCCGGAAGTAATCAACAACCCCACCAGCATCGGGCCTGTCGCAATCGGGGCTGCATAAAGGAAGAATGTTGCTGGCAACAAATGTCCCAATTTTGATACGAAAGCCGCATCAACGATAAACAGATACACTTTCGTGAAAAGGACGGTGCCATAGGCAATCAGCATCATCACAACCAAGTCTTTGAACTCGACCCGAACCTGATTCAGTGTAAATCGCTTTAAATAAGAGAAAAAGACGATGATCGCCATGGACAGAACCAATGCCATCGCCAAGGCGGCAAGGTCTTTGCGTTTGTCAGACTGAATGGTTTCAATTTGTTTGATAACGGCCATGTGGAAAGGCTGAATCACCGATCCTTGGGCCACAATCACCTGATTCTTTTTGATGGTGATATTCACAGGAATGACTGCATCACGAGCCGCCTGTTTACGACTGGCCGTCTCCTGCTTGTTCAAAGTCAGATTCGGCACCAGCAATGATCTGGCGAAATAAAGTATATTCGCACGATCCCCTTCAGTGAACCGCTCCAAATCCTTACGGTCATCCAAATCAAAACGATCCGGGTCCTGAATATCCGTCACTTCGTTGCGACCAATGCTGAATTCACGTCCCAGATTGTTTCTGTGCACCACGCGCGCCACGATTGTCGTTTGCGCGGCTGGAATAAACCGATCCGGCGCCTCCGCGATCTTTTGTTCGTACCAATTTTCAAGGTTACGAATCATGACGGCTTCAATGCGCGCGCTGAACTTGTTGTCGATCAGCCACTCAAACATGAAATCAGAAACCGGGCTTCCCAGCTCTGATTCAAATTCCTTTTTGTATTTGAAGAAATCTTTCACCGCGCCACGGTAAGCCGAAGGCTGCTTGGGCCACGTCGTCTCCCGATAGTAATTCCGCATGGAACGGAAGGAGTGAATCAACCCCAACGACACCCGTTCAAAGACACTGGTGTCATAGTCATACACCACCGGAACCGCGTTCTCTGTTTTAAAACGTTTTTCCTCGGTGGTGACCTCATCCGTCATCTCAAAGGCTATAGGAGAAGCCACATCAAACTTGGCAATATCACCCACACTGAAATTATACGGAACTTCGAATTGATAGAAGATGGTGTAAGACAGAAGGACACAGTACAGGAAAATCATCGCCGCGCGACGAACAAACAAACGCTCTTCGAGCATGTGCAATGCACGACCAAAGAAAGTTTTCTCCAGGCCAATTGAATCCACCCAGTCCAAAAATTTTAGACTGTGATCTTCGTAATTCACCCGAGTCGCAGGACTCTCGCTTTTCTTGGAACCTTTTCCACGCTGAGGCATAGTATTAAGACTCTTGTCCTTATCCTGATAACGTCCAAATTAGCGTAACGCGAATTAACTTAATTGTCGAAATCACTCTGTGTTTGCGCTAAGATAGAGCCGATTCCATCAGAAAGTCGAGGCGCTGTATGGCAAAAACTCCAGCTGATTTACGTAATATTGAGTCCTTGGTCGAGATCGTCGCAAGCCTGCGTGGCCCTGATGGATGTCCATGGGACAAAGACCAGACTCATGAATCGCTCACACAATACGCAGTGGAGGAAACCTTTGAATTGGTGGAAGCCATTGAAACCAAAGGTCTGGAGCGCGACCAGAAGATGAAAGACGAGCTGGGTGACGTGCTTTTTCAAGTGCTTTTACATTCACAGCTCGCCTCAGAACGTGGAGCATTTACTCTGAATGATGTGATTGAAAATGTGGCAGAAAAATTGGTGCGCCGCCACCCTCACGTGTTTGGCGACGTGAAGGTTTCAAATTCCGCTGACGTGGTAAAAAACTGGGAAGAAATCAAAAAGCAGGAAAAGGGATCAGGCCCCGCCTATTCCTTGAATGTCCCCGCACTTCCCGCCTTGCAGCGCGCTTACAAAATAGGCAAACGCACCGAAAAGTTTAAATTCGACTGGGAGAACGTTGAAGGCGTGATGATGAAGGTCGAAGAGGAATTCGACGAACTGCGCGAGGCTCTGGATAACGACGTGGAATCGGAAATCGAACACGAACTGGGAGACGTTTTGTTTTCCCTGGCTCAGTTGGGCCGTCATTTGAAAATGGAACCGGAACAAGTTTTGCGCAAAGGCAATGCCCGCTTCGAGGAACGCTTCAACAAGATGGTGGAATTAGCCACTGCCGAAGGTGTCGACTGGGGTTTACTGACGACCGAGCAAAAAGAAAGCTATTGGTTGAAAGCGAAAGCACTGCTGAAGAAATAAAAAGCAGGACACTCGTTGCCACAAACTTCCGTCATTGAAAAGCACCCCACAGAAATTTAATGATTCTGTTAGACAAAATAGTTGAAACGAAATTTCTGTCGAACTGTTTTTCTTTTTCAAATAGTGACACCGCCGGGATTCACAAGGCCAGTGCGGGGTTCATAGCCATTTCCACGCAAATTCTTGCGCACACTTCGCACATCTGCGCAGAAGCTTGCCGAAAAATAGCTCAAATATTTCGTCTAAAAGTTCTCCAATTTCTGAGAAGTTCTTAAAAAAACACAGACTTAGCGCCAATTTCTTACAGGTATTTCCAGCAAAACGTCCATAATGTTGACGACTGAAAATTATTTTTTCTGTGCTTCAACACTCCACCTCGTATGATTTCAATGGGTTAGTGCGCCTCATTCTGAAACCGATTTTGAATAAAAAAACAAAATCGCTAGGTTGGGGCCAATTTCAGTTTTCGCTGTAATTAAACGAAACTGAATCCATCACGAACATGGTGGGGCTCAGGAGGGCAAACCGTATGATCAATCAAATCGCTCGCAAATCAGTAGTAGTTGCTTCAGCAATTTCAATGCTTGCTGGTTGCGGTAAAAGCGGAGGTTCTTACTCGACCCTCGCTGACGCTGATTCTTATAAGCAGGAAGCTGCCTACGTTCCGAAAAAGATCGACATCCTTTGGATCATTGATAATTCCGGCTCCATGCAATCCTCACAAAAAAACCTGGCTGACAACTTCAAGTCGTTCATTCAACGCTTCCAAAGCAACAACAATGACTTCCGTATGGCAGTTGGAACAACAGACGCGTATAAAAGCTCAACCTTGGCGCGCCTTAGAAACAATGCCGGTTACTATGTGATGGATAAAAATACTCCGAACCTTGAAACTGTTTTCGTAAATACTATTAAACAAGGTATCAATGGTTCTGGTGACGAGCGCGCATTCCAAAGTATGAAGGACGTATTGGCTTTGCCAGCGAACTCTACATTCCGTCGCCCTGATGCATTCTTGGCAGTCATCATTGTATCTGACGAAGAGGACTTCTCTCACTCAGGTTCAATCTCAACTATCAATGAAAGCTATACGAATCCAAATCTGTATACCGTACAAAGCTTTATCGATTGGATGGACGCATACACTGGTGGCATCGCCAGCGGCAGAAACTACTCGATTTCAAATATTGCAATTCAAGATGAGACTTGCCGCAAATCTCTAGGTTCTGACAAGTTCCCAAAACGCTACCACGAGATCACACAGAAAACTGCCGGTATTAACGGTGACCTGTGTGCGGACTTCGGTCAAACACTGGAAATCATCTCTGACTCTATCGCCCAACTTTCATCTTCGTTTAAGCTGACTCGTGAGCCAATCCCTGAATCCATCGTGGTTACAGTGAATGGCAGCATCGTGGCTCGTGATTCTGTAAACGGCTGGACTTATGATGCAACAACTATGACTATCACTTTCCACGGTTCCGCAATTCCGGCAGCTAGTGCAGATGTGAAAATCAACTTCGATCCAAAATCGATCAAGATCTAAGAAAAGGATTGTATAATGGGTGGGGAACAATCTACAGCAGCGAATCTTGAGCAATGGTATATCCTTCGTGGGGACATGAAATACGGTCCCTACGAATATCGCTCGATGATCTCGATGATCCAAAATGCAGAGCTTCAGGATTATAACTATGCCTGGGCTCCGCACCTTGAAAACTGGACACTCGTTGGCGAGCTTCCAGAGTTTTCGAAAGACCGTCTGGCTCGTTTGATCCAAACCAAGGATCATTTGTCAGGGGCTTTCATTGAAAGAAAATTTCCGCGTAAAGATTTGAAAACTCCAATTTACGCTCACAACGATCAATCGTTCTTTGATGGGAACACATTGAGCGTCAGTGAGAACGGAGCACTGGTCCTTTTGAATGACCCGCTCCTGTACCTTGGTCAAAAAATCATGATGCATTTCAGGGTTTCTGAAAACAATCCTGTAGCATTTAATGTTCTTTGCGAAATTGTCCGAAAGAACTATTCGAAACAACGTTTAAACGTAAAATCCGGTCTGCACTATGCTGTTCGTTTCCTCCAGGTGCCAGAGACTGGTTCGACACAATTAACTAAATGGTCTCGCGGTGGCGGTTCCAAGGAGGAAACAAATGGCATTCTTAAAGTTCATGAATGAGTCTGGCGTCGTAGGCTGGCTGATTCTTCTAACCGGTATCGGTGCTCTGGTATTGATCGCTGAGCGCGCGAAAATGCTCTACAAAGAGTACGGTATGAATGTCGATGAGTTTATGGGCAAGGTCCAAACTCTGGTATTGGCTAAAAAACATGACGAAGCACTTCTGCTTTGCGCACAACTTGAGAAAAAACCTCTGGCTGCTGCTTTCAAAACGATCCTTGAAAAAGCTGATCGTGATGACGACACTATTTTCCAGGCTCACGACATCGCTTTGTCTGAAAACGTTCCTTTGTATACAAAACGCCTGCACTACCTTTCCATGCTTGCCAACGTTGCAACATTGATGGGTCTTTTGGGTACAATCCACGGTCTGATCCTGTCGTTCCAAGCGGTTGCGGCAGCTGACCCGGCGTTGAAACAACAACTTCTTGCTCAAGGTATCTCCGTATCCATGTATACGACGGCTTTGGGTCTGGCAGTTGCGATTCCAGCGATGGTATTCTTCTCTATCCTGACTTCCCGTCAAAACGAATTGATGGAAGATATGATGGAAAAATGCGGTAAGTTGACAGAGTTGTTGACGAGCGCACACATTCCAAATCTTTCCCGTCAAAACGTTTTCCCAGACCAGGTTGCTGCTCCAGCAGTGACTCCACCGTCTGCTCCCGGCAAGGCTTCTTAATTGAAGCCTTCGGGCGTTCCTAAGGTGTGAATTAATTTTTATTGGGTGGGTATATGAGACGCGCAAGAAAAATCAAAATCAATCATAATACAGAGTTCGATCTGGACTTGGCGCCACTGCTTGCCGTGATGGTAAAACTGGTACCGGTTCTGTTGCTCTCATCTGCATTCGTGCAGATGATGGTGATCGAAACTGAATTGCCGCAAGTCGTTTCCGAGGCGATTCAACGTAATGATGAAAAAGACAAACCAACAATCGTCGAATTGGAAGTTGACTCCAAAGTCGGTTTCACAATCATTGTGAATAAGGCTGGCAAAGAAAGCACTGTTTCAGTTCCGTTGAAAGACGGCAACCTGGACCTGCCTGCTTTGCACCAAAAACTGGTTGAAGTTAAACAAGCCAATCCTGAAGTTTTCAAAATCGAATTGAGTCCGGACTCCAAGGTTGCTTACAACGTCATCGTCAAGGTGATGGATGAAGCCCGTCAGTCCAGAGATTCAAAGATCACATTCCCCGTGTTTGATACCAAACAGGGCAAAAATGTGGACACCAAATACATGTTCCCAGAGGTTGTCTTTGCGAACATGATGGAGGGCTAGATCATGGCACGCCGTCGTGGATTTGAGCTTAAAAAACAAAGTTCAACGTTTACACTGAACATCACCTCGATGACGGATATGTTTACCATCCTCTTGGTGTTCCTATTACAAAGTTATTCGACTTCAACTGTAGAGATCACTCCGGAAAACGGGTTGCGCCTGCCGACTTCGGCAACAACGGCAAATCCCGTGGAAGCGGTGAAAATCTCTCTCTCCAAGGATTCGTTGAAAATCGACAAGGACAAGATCGCTGATGTGAAGGACACAGAATTCCTTCCGCAGGACCTTGAGGCCACAGATTCGAACTTTATTAAGCCATTGTTCGCAAAACTGGACCATCTTGCGAAAAATTCAACCGAAAAGGAGAAGTGGGTGAAAGAAGGCAAAATTCTTTTGCAGGCAGATCGTGACCTACCTTATGCGACTCTTCGCAAAGTTATGTACACTGCTTCAATGGCCGGCTTTCCTCAGTTGAAATTGGTGACCATGGTCGGAGAATAACACTATGAAGCTGCGCACATTAACTCTCATAATTGGTATCCATCTATTCTCGTTGTTGTGCTTTGCAGAAAAGAATGAAAAAGGACTTATCCCTGAAGTTCGCCTGACGAACGATGAGGGAGAAAACGAAAAGAAAGCTTTGCGATCCGAGCTGATGATCACTCGCTCTGAAAACAAAGCCATCGAGTCCCTTCAGGGTGTGATCAAAAGAAATAAAGGATCTTCCAACGAGGCGGAACTTTGGAACCGCCTTGCTGAGCTTTACATGCGTCGTTCAAAATCAGGTCGTTTCTTCGACCTGAATCGCGACAACCCGATGATGAAGCTCTCCCCTTTCCCGATTCCCAATGAAAAAGGCACTGAATCCGTTAAACGCGCGATGAAGATCTATTCCAAAATCGAAGTGGACTTCCCGAAGTTCCGCGATATGGATGCAGTACTTTTCAATAACGCCTTCGCTCACCAACAGGTGGGTCAAATGAAGGGCTCCAATGAACTCTATCAGCGTCTATTGACGAAATTCCCAAAATCACCATTGGTACCGGATGGTACTTTGGCTTTGGGTGAATTGCTTTACGACCAGGGCAAATTTGCTGCGGCTTTGGAGCAGTTCGAAAAACTTGAAAAATTCCCAAACAGCCGTGTTTATTCCTACGGTATGTATAAGGCCGCATGGTCCTGCTACAATATGCGCGACAGTGAGTGCGGTATCAAAAAACTGGTACAGGTTGTAAAAAACAATCCTGCGCTTAAAGATGGTGAAGTCCCAACCAACCGTCACAATCTTCGCAAAGAGGCTTTGCGTGATTTGACTATTTTCATTGGTGACTCCTACCCTGCAAATAAACTTTATTCTTTCTTTGAAGGCATCACAAACCAGGATGAACTTGGCGAATCAATGATGAATCTTGCCAAGCTTTACGACTCTCACAGCCGTCAAAAGGAAATGAACATCTTCCTGGATGAGTACATTGAGCAACATCCAAACGGTCCGGACGTAGTTAAATCCCATTTGCTACTGGTTGAAGCCAACGAAACGTTGAAAAAACGTGACCTGGTTCTTAAGCACATGCAAATCGCCTCTGACCACTGTCGCAATGGTTCCGACTGGAAGTCTTCTCAAAAGAAAGACACCATCATCACTTCGTGCGAAGAGTCTTTCCGTCGTACCAGCCTGGATATGACCAAAAAATGGTGGGATATCTGGCTTAAAAACAAACAAAACACTGAGTTCTCCAACCTGACTCAACAACTTTTCAAATTGATGCTGGATAACGAAGATCCTGCAAAACCGGATTTGAAAACACGCTTTGCCTATGCGGAACTTCTGTTCCAAATTGGCAATTACGATCAGGCATCAGCACAATATAAAATGGTGGGTGACAAAACCACTGATGCAACAATGAAACATGACGCCAACTATGCGGCCCTTTTCTCGATTGAGAAATCCATCGAGAAAAAATCAGACTCTGAAAAAGAGGCGCAACGTAAGGAGTTGGCTGCCAACTATCTGGCAAAACACCCTACTGGGAAATATGCCACAGCAGTTAAATTCAAAATGGGTCATATCGCCTATCAGGAAAACAACTATCCTGAAGCGGAAAAATGGCTGAAACCTTTGACCACGGTCAAAGGAAATGAAAATGCAGATATCCGTCGCAAATCAGAAGATCTGGTTTTGGATATGCTGAACATTAAGAAAGACTATGTGGGTATCAAAGAGTTCTCGAAGCTTATCATGGCTTCAACGACCGATGCCACACGCAAGAAAAGCATGAACAAGATCCAGGAAGAAGCTCACTTCACTGAAATTCAGGAGTTTGCAAAAACTGGAGACAAGGATCAAGCTGCACAAAAGCTGATGGCTTACGCCAAGGAGCATGACGGTTCCAAACTTGCTCAGGATGCTTCATGGCAGGCGATCGGGATTCTGTATACTGAAGGAAAGGTTTTTGACGCCGCAGAGATGTCTGTGAAATACGCGCAAAAACATCCTGATGACAAAAAGAATCTGGATGCCTTGAAAGATGCAGCAAAATCTTACACTGACGTCGGCCAGACAGCGAAAGCTGCAGAAACCCTGGTTAAGGTCGCTGACATGGACAAAAAAGCCCGTAACCAATACTTGGAAACAGCGGCTGACATCTATGTCATGGAAAAACGTGTGAAAGATGCACGTTCTGCTTACATGGGTATTTTATCTGCAGCCGACAGCAAAACAACAGAACGCATCTATGGCAAACTTTTGGATTCCTATAAGAATGACAAAGGCTCTGCTGAGTATGAGAAACTGCAAAATCAAATCTCTGCGAAAGGTATCGAACCTTATACGACAGAGGCCATGATTGAACGCGCTCAAAAACTTCTGGATTCCGGAAAGTTGACTGCAGCCTTTGACCTTTCCATGAAAGCCAATGGCCGCTCGGTGCCTGCAGAGACACGCGCTGCTGCCCGCCTGATTCAAGCGGCAGTTCTTGAAAAAGAATTTATTTCTCAAAGCGTAAAAGCCCGCGAGGAAAAATTCGCAACTGTCCTTGCGATCAAGACAGAAAAGCTGGACAAAGCCCAAACCGCCTATGTGGGTGCTTTGAAAATGTCCAAGGATCCATATCAACAATTGGAAGCCTTGCGCGGTATTGACCGTGTGTATGGCAACTACATCGATTCATTGACGTCGATGCCACTGCCCGCTTCTTTGAGCCCTGATGATCAAAAACAACTTCGTGGTGAATTGGCTAAACTGACAAACCCAATTCAGGAAAAGAAGAACGACAATGATGCCAAATTGAAAGTTTTGGCATCCACTGTTGGTCAAACGGCGACGGCGGTAAGAGCTTATTCAAGCATTGGTGTGGATAGAACAATCACACCGATTGCCCAGTTCCCTGCTGCCGACAAATGGGGTGTATTCATTCCGCAATCAGCTGATATGACAATTGGTAAAGTGTCTCGTTATGAGATTCGCCCAGGCAAAACCTGCAACAAGGCCGCTGTTATGGCCGGTCAGATTGAAAAGCTGAACGCTTTTGAAACTGCAGCAAACTGCTACGGAGCGAAACAATACGATATCGTCGAGAAGCTGGGCCTTGAGCTTGCCAAAGGCAAAGAGACACGCGCAGTGGGCTTGTTCCTTGCGAGTGTTGGCTCTGAAGCAAAAGGTTATGGCGATAAGGCAATGTGGCTAATTGATGCATCATTGAAGCTTCAACCTGAGTCATCTCCTTACGTGTATCAAAAAGGTCGCCTCACTTATCACGACTATGGAATTAAGGCCGCCATGCCCTACTTCGATAAGGCGATGAATATGCAAATTCCTTCGACAGAAATCGAAACTTTCGCTGGAGTGAAAGCATTCTCAGAGGGAGATTTCAGTCGCGCAGTGGATAAATTCTCTGCACTGAATAAAGATCAGTTGTATACTTTAAATGTGGGAACGCTTTTGAGTGAATCATATGCTCAAAAGGGTCAGGTCGATAAAGCCTTGGCAATGATCAAAGATTTGATCACTGCCAGCAAAAAAGACTCGGTCGACTATCTTCTGGAACAAGCTCATATCCTTGAGACTTTCAAAGGAAGCCCCACGCTAGCGTTGGATTCCTACGAAAAGGCATTCAAAGCCAGCAGCGCGCAAGCAGATTTGCGTGAATGGTTAAGCAAAAAAATTCAGTTTATTAAAAATCAAAACAAAGTCGGTCAGCACGTAATCTCGGGAGACTTGTAGTATGGAGGGTACAAGTGAAAGCTTTCATCCAATTGATGACTGTTTTTCTTCTCTTGGGGTCAGCGACTGCCTTTGCCAAGCAAAAGACAGTCCGTAAAGTCCAAGAAGTCAATTTCGGTGATATGAACCTCAAGGGTACAATTCGTAACCCTGACGGCGCTTATCTTGTGCAAAAGCGAGGCATCAAGTTCATGCCTCTGTACGATGTACAAAAAGATATGGATGGCCGCATCAGGGAATCAGCATTGTACTTGAACAACTAAGTTTAGTTTTTATTTGAGGGGTTTATATGGTCACGTTGATTGTACGTCAGTCTCTTAAGAATGGGACTGCAAAAACTTGGAAATTGAGACCAACAAGCGAAACGCAAACGTTTGGCTCTTCCCGCCTTGCGGATGTGATTTCAATTTCACCAAACACAAAAGGTATTCAAGGCCTGTTTGAATATCGTGATGGTCAATGGTTCTATGTTGACATGGATATGGCTACCTCCAGCGGATTGAAACAATCCCCAGCCATCGCCTTGAACAAAGAATCCACTGTGAACTTGAGCGATTGCACATTGAGCTTTGAGCCAGTAAAAAAAGAAACCAATCTGTATTCCCGCCTGGAAAAATCCGGCAGCGACGAATCCACAGGTAAGAAGTTTCAACTTTTCCTGGTTAAACAAAACGGCCGCGTCGTACAGACTAAAATCCAGCCTTTGAACAAGGCTTTCAAACCAGACTTTACCAACACTAAAGTGGCTTGCGTTCCTTCACCGGAATGGCACCGTCAAAACGTGGGTGATGTCGAGGTTTCCCAAAGAACTCTTTCCATGGAAGATGCTGCTGCTATGGGACGCTTTAATACAGCGAACCTGGTGGATGAGGACTCCAAAAAAGGCGTGGTTCTGATGCTCGGTGCTGCGGCCCTGTTTGTAACAGCCGCACTATTTGGACCAAAGGGCGGTGAAACCATGGCCCAGGTCGAGCCACCGAAAATCGCGCAAAAAATCATAGTAAAAACTGAACTTAAACCAAAGCGTAAAAGAGCCGAAGCTCCTAAACAGCAGCAGATGGCAGCCGCACCAGCAGCCGCGCCTAAACAACAGGCCGCAGCTTCCGGTGGTGGTGGCAAGCTTGCCAATATGATGAAATCGATCTCTGACGGTCGTATTTCAAAATTGATTGGTAAAGTTTCCGCGCAAGGTGCGAAAAGTGCCAACGTGATGTTCGCTCAAGGTGTTAAAGCCGGTTCCGGTCCTTCCGGTCGTGGTTTGGCAGCTGTGGGCAATATCGAACGCTCCGGTCGTGACTGGGGTGCTGCAGGTAACGGTGCAGGAGTGATGATTTCCACTAATGGCAAAGGCGGCGGTAAAAGCGCTTCCGGCATGGGTGGTCTTGCTCAAGGTGGCACTGGTAATGCCGGTGTTGGTTTGATCGAAGAGGAATCTGAAATTACTGGTGGTTTGGACCGTGAGGTTATCGCCCAGTATATCAAATCCAAATTGGGTCAGATCCTTTACTGTTACGAACGTCAACTGAGTGCGAATCCGGATTTGTTCGGTAAAGTCGCTGTGAAATTCACGATCGGTGGTACTGGTCAGGTTGAACAGCAGCTTATTGGCGACACAACTCTGAAGAATTCAACAGTTGAAGGCTGTATTTTGAATCGTGTAGCCGCATGGAAGTTCCCTGCCCCACAAGGCGGAACGCGCGTGCTAGTTACATATCCATTTTTGTTTAAAAGTACCAACTAGGACGGGAGATCGAAATGTTTAAGAAAACACTACTAATATTCTTCGTGATGACAGCTCAGGCTTTTGCACAAACGGCGACAACTCCGACGGCAACACCTGCAGCTAAAACGCCAGTGGATTCGCGTGGCAGTGATAAACTTGATATTAAAAAACTGGAAAACAAGTACTGGGCCGCTAAGGATGAAGACTTTGGCGTGGTTCAGAACCGTCGTTACGTAAAAGCAGAGCGCTTTTATCTGACAGCTCGCGGTGGTATTCCATTCAATGATGCCTTCAGTGATGGAACAGTATTAGGAGCTGACTTCGGTTACTTCTTCAATGAACGCTGGGGTGTGGAGCTTTCCTACAATAAAGCTGATTTGAAGGACAATGATTCAACTCAACAGTTTATCTCTCGTTACGCAACTGTTCCTGATCACAACGTGCTTGATTCATCTTACTTTGCATCCGTGATCTGGGTTCCGTTCTACGCGAAAATGTCAGCTTTGGATAAAGCTATCATTTACTTCGACATGGGTTTCTCTGTGGGTTTGGGTAATGTGAACTATAACATTATCAAAGAAGAAGGTAATGAATTGAAATCCGCTATCGGTTATAAACTGGGCGTGTTCCAACAGATCTTCTTTTCTGAGCACTTTGCCTTGCGCGCTGACTTGATCAACACGTGGGCCAACGAAACACAGATGACTTATGATTCCACTCCAAGTTACAGCCCACGTAATATGGGCGATAAAATGGTGAACGATACCTCACTGATGCTAGGTATCACTTATTGGCATTAATTTTACGTTATTGTCTCCAAGGCCGGGGGGTCTTTTATGAATAAGCCAATGAAAGCAATGTTAGTGCTGCCTTTACTGTGCAGCACAGCCTTTGCCCAGGAATTGCCGAAAGCACTGAATGTAAAAACCCAGGGGGCTCCTGCAGCTGCAAATCTGCGGGTGAAATCCTCGATGGTTCCGACTTTTGAAATCTATCAAAAGAAAACGGTTAAAGGCAAAACTGAAGTCTTTAAAGTCAAAGCGATTCCGGAGCTGAATATTGGTTCCGAGCGCACGGTTGAGGCAACTCCACTGAGCCCGCTGCGTCTGCCCGCTTCTCAACAATTGGTTGTAAAACCAGTTAAGAAAGCGCCGATGATCAATCCAATGACTGTTAAGATTCCTCCCTACACTGCTGTGGTAGGTGCACCCAAAGTTGTAACGTCACCGGAAGCTTTCACTAAAATTCCTGACGTGAAAATGCTGGGCTCCATTAAGGATCCGTCCGTGGAAGAACCACAAACGAATCTTATGAAGATGGATGATATGAAGCCGAACGATTACAAATTGCTTCAGGCTTTGATCTTCCTGGAAATCCAGCAAAAATACGAAATGGCCATGGGTCTTTTCTCGGAGTTGATGGAAGATAAAGAGCACCGTTTGGAAGCTCTTTACAACTATGCGATGACGGCAAAAGGTTTGGGTCTGAATACAGAATTCAGAACTTACATGATCAAGGTATCCCAGGAGACCAAAAACAAAGAATGGCAGGAAAGAGCAACGAAAGCTCTGGTTGAGGGCATCACTTCCCTTGAACAATCTGACATCTCTTTGATTGATCCATTGGTAACGAAATACGAAATGGATGTGACGAAGAATTCAGACTACCAGATCACTCGTGCGAAGTACTATTCTTCCATCGGTAACCTGGGCATGATGGAAGACGCATTGATGCACATCGATGAAAAGTCCCCAAAATATCCGGAAGCATTGTTGCTTTCCGGCCTGTTCAACTATCGTCAAAATAAAGTGGATGAAGCCACTGTGAACCTTGAAGCATTGCTTAAGGCCACTGATGGCGACAAGAAATCCCAAATCAGAAACGTGGGCGCGATCACTATGGCCCGCATTCAGTTCCAAAAAAGCATGTACAAAGAGGCGTTTCAGTCTTACTTAAAAGTGGACCGCTCCTCCCCTCTTTGGTTGCAAGCGATGACCGAGAGTGCCTGGACTCAGATTCTTTCTGAGGACTATGAAGGTGCTGCCGGCAATATGTTCTCCTTGCACACGGACTTCTTTAAGAACGCTTTCAACCCGGAATCCTTCGTGGTTCGTACGGTGGGCTATCTGAACCTGTGCCAATACGGTGACGGTGTTCAGGTTCTGGAAGAGATGCGTGGCAAATACGGTCCTTGGAAAGGCAAACTTGAGGCTTATAACAAAGCCCATAAGAAGTCCACGGACTACTATGAAACTGTGAAAAACTGGGCAAAGAACTCTGACCTGAAAGAAGTCGATGGCTTGCCACGTGCTTTCATCGTGGAACTTGCGCGCCACCCTGGTTTCATGAGCATCCAAAAGCAAATCAATAACTACGAGGACGAAATCACGAAGTTCAACAAGATCTCTTTCACATTGATCAAAATGGAAAAAGAGTTCCTGACGAAAAAAGCAGAAGCCAGCAAAGACGTGGCCACTGCTAAATCAAAAGGTCGTGACACATCAAGTGCTGAGAAAAAACTTTTGAGTTACCAGATTCAATACCATATCGCGAACAAAGCGCGCACATCGATCAAGAATCTGCGCACTCAGGGTATCGCCCGTATTGACAAGGAAAAGGACGGTCTGCGCTCTGACGCCGGCAAGTCTTTGCAAGGGAACTTTAAAAACATGGTTACCAACTTAAACCGTGTTCTGGATCAAAACGACGTGCTTCAGTACGAATTGTACTCGGGCGCTGGTGAACACATCCGCTACCAAATGGCTGGCGGTGAAGTAACTGATAAAGAACGTCCAGAGTTAAAAGTGGCTAAAGAGAAAAGCTTGAACTGGAAATTCAAAGGCGAGATCTGGGAAGACGAAGTGGGTCACTACCGTTCATCTTTGAAAAATGTCTGCGCGCAGGATAATAGCGTTGCCGGCATGAATGAGCACTAAGAGAAAATATTAAGGAAAAGGATTTGTATATGAAAAATTATATCAAACTGACAACAATGACTGTGCTTCTGACTTTCTCCACTGCTGCATTCGCACAAAACACAGCGAAAGAGGGCTTGGAGCGCATCAAAACAAATTTGAACAATTCCAAAACGAACCTGACTGAGTACCAAAAAAACCTGAAAACGGTTGAAGGTAACTTGAACGAGGTTGCCAAAGCCAAATCCGCTGTTGAAGGCCAACAAAAAGAAGTGTCGGCTCAAGCAGAGGAAAACACCAAGTCCATTCAGAAAATTGGCAAACAGGAAACTGAGCTTCAAGGTTTGATCAACGACGAGAAAGGCAAAACAGCGGCAGAGAATCAAAAGATTGCTGAGCTGGAGGCGATGATCGCGAAAATCAAGGAAAACCAGAAGAAGCGTGAGTCCAACGTTCAGGACTACCAGCATCAGATGTCACAATTGACAGAAGAGAAAAAAATCTGGAACTCCCGTCGCGACACTTTAAAGGATCAATACGACCAGGTGAACAAAAAAATCCGCGAGCTTGCATCCGAAGAAAAAGAATGGAAAGGCAAACAGCAGGGTTACAAAGGCGAAGTCAATCGCTGGCAAAAAGAAGTGGATCGCCAACAAAAAATCAGCGACTCCTACAACTCTTTGGCTGAAGTTAAGTAGTAGTAAAACAGTCATTTAGTCCTAATAAGAGATCAGGTCCCCCGGCCTGATCTCTTTGTTTTTCCACCCCCGTATTAGAACTGGACTTCAAAAAATCCTGAGCCCACCGAAAAGCTTTTCAGTCAGGCACCTTCCTTCACAGACAAATCAATATAATTTAATAAAAGGACTGCTGAAATGAATCAGAGCTCTCTTTCGTCTTGGTTCCGTGGGATCAAGGGAAAACTACTTTTCGCCGCTTGCCTGCCGCTGGTGGGATTTTCGATCATCTATTTTATTTCCAGCACGAGCATGACCAAGCTCAACGTCTTCTTGGATAGTGCAAATCTAAATATCATTCCGAATCTTGCTGCCGTGGGCGAAATGCGCCAGGCGCGAAACAAGTTCGGTTACCAGGTCTTTGCAGCCATGAGCATGGATACTGCAGAAAAAAGACAAGAACGCATTAAGATCTCCCGTGAAGCGATTGCCGAATTCAAAAAAGGCATGGAGGCGTACAAATCTGCTCCTTCTGATCCTGAATTGGCAACTACTGATAAAAAAGCTTATGACGTCCTGGATGAATATATGAATTTGCTGGAAGAGACTGCAAAACTTGCAGAATCCGGCACCCCTGAAAACAACAAAAAAGCACAGGACCTGTTGGATGGTCGTCTTTGGGAACTGGGCAGCATCATGGGCTCCATGACCGGCGCAGCCATCAAACAATACGAAGAGATCGCCAAAGAAAATACTTCTTCAGCTGACGCCACAATAGCCCAGTCTGAAACCGTCATCATGCTGACGACCGCAGCATCAAGTCTTGCGATTTTCTCGATCCTGCTGTTTATCGCAATCCGCCTTTCCAAATCCGTGGGCAGTGTTGCAAGTCGCCTGTCTGACTCCAGTACACAAGTTGCCTCTGCGGTTGAACAACTTAATGAAGCTGGTAATAGCTTGTCACAATCCTCCACTGAAGCCGCGGCATCATTGGAAGAAACTGTGGCGGCCCTTGAAGAGCTGACTTCCATGGTACAAATGAACTCGGACAATGCAAAACAAGCAGCCAGCCTGTCTGCATCCTCCCGCTCCTCTGCTGAGGCAGGTGAAGCTGACATCAAAAACCTGATCACAGCCATGAATGATATCTCTCAATCCTCCAAAAAGATCGAGGAAATCATCTCTGTGATCGACGATATCGCTTTCCAGACAAACTTGCTGGCATTGAATGCTGCCGTTGAGGCCGCTCGTGCTGGTGAACAAGGTAAAGGCTTCGCAGTGGTTGCGGAAGCGGTTCGTGCCCTGGCGCAAAGAAGTGCCTCTTCTGCCAAGGACATCTCTTCCCTGATCAAAGATTCCGTTTCACAAATTGATCATGGCAGCAAAATTGCTGATCAAAGCGGAACAGTCCTTGCCAATATCGTGAACTCGATCAAGAAAGTTTCTGATCTGAATAACGAGATCGCGGCCGCAAGCTCTGAGCAAACAACAGGTATCCAGCAGATCAGCAAAGCGATGAATCAACTGGATCAATCCTCCCAGTCCAATGCAGCTTCTGCTGAGGAAATTGCAGCCACAAGTGGTGAGATCAACAACCTGGCTACTACGACTCAGACATTGACTGTTGAATTGACTCAAGTGATCTACGGCAGCAACGATGTGGTTCCAATGCAAACAGTAGAAACAGAAAAACCAAAAAAGGCTGCACATAATGCTGCAGCCCCAAAGGTACTGCAATTCAAAAAAGCTCCAATAAAAGCAACTCCTGCCAAAGCTGCCAAAGCCGAAACATCGGAAGACCTTATTCCTTTTGACGACGATGGCGACCGTAAGGTTGGAACTACAAACGGATTTTAATAAAAAGGATTGATATGAAATCTCAAGGATTTTCAGGTTGGTTCCGGGGCATTAAAGGACGTCTACTTTTCGCAGCACTTATTCCCGTCATTGGCTTCTCCATTTTGTTTGGGGTCGCCTACAGCACCATGGCTCGCTACAACGACATGTTGCAAATTTACTCTGACACATTGGTTCCAAATATGGATTTCATCGGAGAGATGCGCCAATCGCGGAATAAGTTTGGCTACCGAATTCTATTGGCCCTGGACAGTCAGGACCCTGAATTGCGCAAAAAAAGCATCAACTATGCAGCTGAAGGCGCTAAAGAGTTTGAAGACCACTATAATGAATATGCTGCAGCACCTTTTTTGCCAGGTGAAGACGCCATTCATAACCAGGCAAAGGAAAAAGTTCCTGAGTTTCTGAAAGTCATGCACACAATCCTGGAAAAGACGAAGTCAGGCACCCCAGAAGACCTTCAAGAGGCACGCACTTTATTAAGTGGCAAATTCAACGAACTTGGCGCTCCGATCACAAAATTCAACCGTGAAGTGTCTGATCTTTACATCAAAGAATCAGAAAGAATGGAAGCCGGCTCTGAACTATTGCAAAAAGACTCCCGAATCATTTTGATTACGACTGCATCAATCGCCATTGTACTTATTTTTGGTATGTTGTGCTTTATCGCGGCCCGTATGTCCGGTGCTGTGTCATCGATCGCGGCCCGTCTGTCCACTTCCAGCTCGAATGTAGCTTCTTCCGTCGAGCAGCTCAGCGAGGCCAGCAACAGTTTGTCCCAGTCTTCAACAGAAGCCGCGGCGTCCTTGGAAGAAACAGTTGCAGCCCTGGAAGAATTGACTTCCATGGTACAAATGAATTCTGATAATGCGAAACAAGCAGCCGGCTTATCAGCGTCTTCCCGTCAAGCGGCTGAAACCGGTGAAAATGACATTAAGCTTTTAATCACGGCGATGACTGAAATTTCCCGGTCTTCCAGAAAAATCGAAGAAATCATTTCGGTTATCGACGACATTGCATTTCAAACGAACTTGTTGGCTCTTAATGCTGCTGTGGAAGCCGCACGTGCTGGCGAACAAGGTAAAGGCTTTGCCGTTGTCGCGGAGGCGGTTCGCGCCTTGGCACAAAGAAGTGCTACTTCGGCTAAGGATATTTCCTCTTTGATCAAAGATTCGGTTTCGCAAATCGAACGCGGTAGCGAAATTGCCGATCAAAGCGGCACGGTGTTATCAAACATCGTAAGTTCCATCAAAAAAGTATCTGATTTAAATAATGAAATCGCTGCTGCAAGTTCCGAACAAACAACCGGCATTCAGCAGATCAGTAAAGCGATGAATCAACTGGATCAGTCGTCACAATCAAATGCCGCATCGTCAGAAGAGATCGCAGCCACAGGGGGCGAAATCAACGGACTGGCACAAACGACTCAAGGCCTGACTGTAGAACTGAACAAACTGGTTTTAGGCATCGACGCCTCGGTCGCTTAAAAAACTATTTCAATTTTTTTAGTTTCATATAATCGAGCAGGAATCTTCCCTGCTCGATTTTTAGTTTCAAAGCCGAAAAGCCGTAAACCACAAGACAAGTAAAGATAGCAAGAGCCAACAAAAACACCTTCGCCCAACTGGAAGTGACCCCGGTCACCCACCCCGCAAAGTAAATCGCTGGCAGCGCCATCAACACACCTGACAGCAAAATCTTAGCAAGCTCCCGCATCATGACCGACCAGCGCGGTGGAATCGCGTAAGTCCCCATCAAGGCAATCACCAAACTCAACTGTAGCAACGAAGCTACCAGGCCCGACATCACCAACCCTTGCAGTCCCAAAACTTCAATCCACAAAGGCGCCATACCGATATGCAAGGTCAGTCCCAGTATAGACGTCATTGCCGGCACCCAGGTATTTTTAGTCGCATAGTATGCCGGAATCAAAACGCGCACGGAAGACACCATCAGCAAACTTCCTGCATAAACTTTTAAGACCCCGGATGTTGCCAGCACATCGGTCACGGTGAAATGCCCGCGATAAAATAGAACCTCGACAATAGGTTCCGCCAGAAAGAACAAACCCACGGCGGCCGGCCACGCTAAAAACAAATTCATTAAGAAATGATCTTGCAGCACGCTTTGAAATTGAGACGTTTCTTTTTTTTGAGCCAGTTCGCTTAGTGTTGGCAGCAAAGCCGCCCCGATACTGACTGCGACCAGCGACAAAGGCAGCTCCAGCAGACGATCCGCCCAATACACGTAGGACAACGCCCCTTCACCCAATCCGCTGGCGAAGTGCAAGTTCACAAGAGTTGCCAACTGTAAAAGACCGGCGCCCAAAAGTCCTGGCACCATGTTCTTGAGTACTCTGCGAACATCGGCACTCCATAAATGCAAAGTGAAGCGCGGTAAAAAGTCTTTTTCCCGTAACACCCACCACAGCAATGCCGCCTGCAGGACTCCCCCAACCAAAACACCCCAGGCAAGACCATCCCCAACCTGGGGAAACCAAGCGGACGGCATGAAGGTAAATACCAGCATCGAGATATTCAGCAAGGCCGGAGCCACCGCAGGCAAACCGAAACTTCCGAGGGCGTTTAAAACCGCCATAAAATAGGCATAGGAACAAACGAAGAACACAAATCCAAACATGATCTGCGCCATACGAACGGTCATGTTCCATTTTTCAATATTCAAAAGATAGCTGTCGTCCAGAAGGAGCTTCAGAAGGGGCTCCATGCTGCCAAGCCCCCACAGTGTAAACACTCCGAGAACGATCAATAACAACGTATAAATGGCATTTAAAAGATTCCGGCCCCGCACCCCGCTTAAATCCTGAGCCTGAGCATCGATAAAAACCGGAATGAAACTCACAGAAAGGGCGCCTTCACCAAAAAGACGCCGGAAAAGATTGGGTAAACGGAAAGCCGCCGACCAAGCATCGGTGACCGCTCGATCAAAGAGCGCCGCCAGGGCCATATCGCGGAATAGGCCTAAAACGCGGCTCGTTAGGGTCCCGCCAGCCATGAAAAAGGCTCTTTTGAAGACCTTTTTGCGTTCTTCTTTTAATCCGCTTGCCTCCACAGACACCCTATGTTAATCCCTTTGGTTCGTTTATAAGATTAAGTGGAGGCTATACCTTGGCAAATCATAAGTCAGCAGCAAAAAGAGCTCGTCAATCTATCCGTAAAACAGCAGTAAACAATGCTCGTAAAAGCACTGTAAAAACAGCTGAAAAAAAACTTGTTAAAGCTATCGAAGCTAAAGACGTTAAAGCTCTTCCTGAGTTGTTGAAGAACTTCACAGCTCAAGTAATGAAAGCTGCTAAAACTGGCGTTATCAAAAAAGAAACGGCTTCTCGTAAAATCAGCCGTCTTGCTACTCGCGCTTCTGCAAAGTAATTCGCGTAGTTAAATGCTAACGAAAAATAGGGTGACCACCGGTCGCCCTATTTTTGTTTGTGCTTACGCTGCCGATGTTTGATTTCTTGCCGAGACAAAGGCACGAATCTGCCTTTTGGTGGCGAAGTTGATATTACTGAAGCTAAGACCATGGGTGACCCTAGAGTCACCCTGTTTTTTTTGAGTGGAGCGAACCACGCCACGCAGGAACACGAAGTCCCCTTGCGGGATCTGGAAGCTGACAACGACCTCGTCGCCGTCACTCAGCAGATAGTCTGAAATGATCGACATACCACCCTCACCGACCTCACCAGAATCCACCACAAAGTAAGTGCCATCACACAGGACACCCACCTTGCGCTTCATCGCACGGCGCGGATACTGACGACGGAAGGGCTGTCCCTTGTCATCCACGGCTGGAATGTTCATCTTCTGAAAATCACTGCTCATAGAGAACTTATCGGATTTTTGACGGTGTTTATGCAGTCTAGAAGGAGCGTCTCAATTCGAGACACAGGAACCTAGCTGCTAGGCTGTGCAGGTTTTAAGAACCATGTTTTCAAGCCAGATATGGCTCGATAGAGGCGATGATTTCAGTGCCTTGTCGGTCTCAGAAAGGACGACCATGGTTTGCTCTAGTTTTTTAGCCGTCCACAGACGCGCTTGTTCGACGTAGTTTTCAAGGAAATACGGAGGCACCTGGGCATAATGCGCAAGCTTGGCTCCGTGAAGCCCCTCTTCCATCCCTTTTTTTACCGCCAGCAAAATACGGATATGGCGAGCCACCAAAGAGATGATCCCGATTTCGTTTTGCCCCTGATCCAAAAGATGAACCAGATATTCCAAAGCTTTCACACGGTCATTCAAACCGACGGCTTTGGTGAAATCAAAAACACTTTCTTCCTTGGAGCGGGAAACGACCTGAGCCACATCAGAAACTTCAATACGACGGGCCCCCTCAACGAACTCCCCGAGTTTTTTTAGCTCGGCTTCGATCTCGGTCAGATGATGCCCCACAAGTTTATGCAACAAGTGAATCGCATCGTTGGAAATTTTCAAACCAAGGGATTCAGCGATGTAATTGATCCAGGAAGGAACCTGATTTTCGTAAGGTTTTTTGAACTCCACGCAATCGGCTTTATCCAGCAACTGACGGATTTGTTTTTTACGCTTATCCACGCGCGAAGCCAGGATCACGAAACAAGTGCTGTCCACCGGCTCCTCAATCAAGGGTTCCAACTGAGCCCATTCCTTATCAGACAATTCCTGAGCTTCTTTAAGGATCACCAATCGACGAGGTGCCATCATCGGCAAGGTTTCAACCGCATCGCGCACTTGAACGATGTCAGCGTCGCTGGCGTAGAACAAACTGTAATTGAAATCAATCGCGCCTTCGGTCAGGACTGCGTATTTGAAACGCTCCACACTTTGATTCAACAAATAAGGCTCTTCCCCGAAAAGGAAGTACATCGGAGAAAGGTTGCCCTTTTCCAAATCCTTATAAAATTTCTGTGAATCAATTAATGCCATCGTTCAATCTTAAAAATTTTCAGTAATACGATCGTGTGCCTCAAGCATTAAATCGTTCGCCATGAGGTCAATGTTTTGCCGTCTAGCGGAGAGATTGTAAAGAGGATCCACCGTGTTTACGCCAGCAAGCGTTACCTGAGGTGCTGCATATGTACGCTCCCCGGCAAAGCTTCCCGCCCACAATTCAGTTCCATCAGCTTGTCTTACGACTTTGACAGTTACTGTCAGAAGAATACGATACTCTGACGCGATGACGGAGCCATCGGGCAAATAAGATGATGTCTCTCCAGAAACACGTTTTGCCCCCGGCAAATATTGAACATCATCAATCTGTCCGATCACAGCGACTTCGGAAAGGGAGTTGTCAACGACACGGGCCACACGAGAGCGCTGAAATTCGTGGATCAAACCATTGGTAAAAGCCACTTCAATGCCCGGCTCTTGCGTTTTATTTTTAAAAACCGGCACGGAAATCTGTTTGTAACCGCCGGGAATTGTACGGCTGGCAACGCCCAATTGGTAAGCACAGCCTGTCACAAACTGCATGCACATAAGAGAGAGAATCAGAATGCCACGAGAGCCTTTAAGTATTGCGTCCACGGACCCAGTTGAGTATAAATTTAGATAGAGATCAAGGAAGAAAAATGACTTCATTCAATGACGAATACAGCTTGCTCGCTCCTGGCCCCGTAAATCTTCATCCTGAGGTGCGTAAAGCCTTGGCTTTGCCGATGATTCATCATCGCACACCTGAATTTGACGTAATTTTGAAACGGGTCCTTGCCGGTATTCGCCAGATTTTTCAAACCAAAGAAGATGTTTACTTATTAAGCTGCACGGGTTCCGGCGGCATGGAAGCCCTGCTGGTGAATGTGATCTCTCCGGGCGACAAGGTATTGGCGATCGTCTCTGGAAAATTCGGTGAACGCTGGGCCGAGATGGCTAAAACTTTTGGCGCCGATGTTTCCGTCATCAATGTTCCCTGGGGCGAAGCGGTTCATCCTGCTGACGTTGCAGAACATTTAAAACGCATGCCTGATACTCGCGCGGTTTTATGCCAGGCCTGTGAAACCAGCACGGCTGTGGCTCATCCAATTAAAGAACTCGCTGATATCATCTCCCACCACCCTGAAACTCTTTTCCTGGTGGATGCCATCACCGCTCTGGGAGCCTATCCCCTGCCGATGGATGAATGGAAGATTGACGGCCTGGTTGCCGGATCACAAAAAGCATTTATGCTGCCGACGGGAATGGCCTTCATTTCCTTCTCCAAAAAAGCACAGGCATGTTTTGACTCTGCGAAATCTCCCCGATTTTATTTTGATGTGCGCAAAGAGAAAAAAGCGAATGCCTCCGGCGAGACTTTCTTTTCCTCCAACGTCACGATTTTGCGGGCCTTGGATGTGGTTTTGAATCTGATCAACAAGCAAGGCCTGGAAAGTCTTTTTCACGACATTCACCGCCGCGCGGAATTCACCCGGATATTTGCGCAGCAATTAGGTTTCACGCTTTATTCGAAAGCCCCGAGTGATTCCGTCACGGCCCTGATCGTGCCGCAGACCATGGATGGACAAAAAATCCGCCTGGAGCTCGAGGAAAAACACAACATCACCATCATGGGCGGACAAGATCAGGCCAAAGGCAAAATCATCCGCGTTGGTCATATGGGTTATATTCAAGACATTGAGCTCCTGAAATTGGTCGACAATCTTGGTCAGGTTCTTAGAAAATTTGATCCGGGCTCTATCAGCCTGGAACAGATCTCAATGGTTGTTGAAGAAGGCAGAAAGTGGCTGGAGAACAATCCATGAAAAAGAAAATCCTGATCACCGACCGCTTTGCCCAGGACAGTTTTTTATACTTACAGCAAAACGAAAACTTTGAAGTGGTTCGCAGCGACAGCCATATCCATCTGCCGCTGGAACACCTGGTCAGTGCGCATGCTCTAATCATCCGCAGCCGGACTGCTATCAACGAAGAGCTTTTACAAAAGGCCCGCCAACTGCAGCTGATCATCACCTGCACCAGTGGCTTTGATCACATTGATCTTGCGGCGACTGAAAAATGGGGTATCACGGTGATGCATACTCCGACTGCGAATATTCAATCGGCAGCGCAACTAACCTGGGGGCTAGTGCTGGCTTGCGTGAATAACATCATGCCGGCTCACAAAATGGTTAAATCCGGCGAATGGAAGCGTGATCAAATCACAGGCATTGAGCTTTCTGGCAGAACCTATGGAATCATCGGACTGGGTCGCATTGGCTCCCGCGTTGCCGAATTTGCTCAAACTTTCGGCATGAATGTCGTTGCCTACGACCCTTATGCGGATGACCATAACTTTGAGCGTCTCAACATCCCCCGTTTGAGCTATGAGGAAGTTTTGAAGTCAGCAGATGTTCTAAGCTTTCACGTGCCAAAAACACTCGAAACTGAGCACATGCTGGATCGTTCACATTTTGAATACATTCACCGTGGAATCATCCTGGTAAATACCTCGCGGGGATCAGTCATCAATGAAAATGACCTCTGCGAGGCTTTAGGAAACGGCTGGCTGCGTTCTGTCGGTTTGGATGTCTTTGAAAAGGAGCCTCTGCCGCGCACCTCCAACCTCCTGCAATATCAAAATGTGATTCTGACTCCTCACATTGGTGCAAACACGGAAGACGCCTTCTTCAAAGCGAGCCAAATCGCCGCCAATAAGCTCATGGCGTTTTTTGTGGACGGCAGCACGTCAGACACACTCCCCCCAAGGGCGCCTTGGTATGGGGCCACACCTTTTGACAAATAGAGAATTTGACATTTACCCACCCTGTTTCTATCGTTCTTGCCTGAGTGCTGCTGAGAGCGCTTTTGAAGGGATCAAGTATGTCAGGGATTGTGGTTGTTGGCGCTCAATGGGGTGACGAAGGTAAAGGCAAACTTGTCGACGTGTTTGCAGAAAAAGCAGACATGGTTGTGCGCTATCAAGGCGGAGCCAATGCAGGTCACACCTTGGTGGTTAACGGCAAAAAGACTGTTTTGCACTTGGTACCCAGTGGAGTTCTTAGACCTGAAACAACATGTGTGATCACCTCTGGCGTGGTTATTGACGTCTTCGCTATCCGTGAAGAAATCAAATACCTGATCGATGGCGGTCTTCTTGCAAATCCAAAACAACTTTTGATCTCCGATACAGCGACCATTATTCTGCCTTACCACAAAGCCATCGATGCAGCCCGTGAAGCGGCCCTTGCTGGTGGAAAAATCGGTACAACTGGCAAAGGCATCGGCCCAGCATACGAGGATCGCGCTTCCCGTCGCGCCATCCTTTTCGGCGATCTGTTCAATCCTGAATCTTTGAAGGAAAAGCTGGAGCTTGCATTGCGCGAGAAAAATTTCCTGCTTGAAAACTACTACAAAGGACAAACTTTCAAACTGGAAACAATACTGGCGGATCTTAAATCTGTGGCTGATGATCTGGCTCCTTACCGCGCCAAAGATACTTCGCTTTTCATCTCGAAGGCATTGAAGGCCAGCAAGCGTGTTATGTTTGAAGGTGCACAAGGCACCATGTTGGATATCCTTCATGGAACTTATCCCTTCGTTACCAGCTCCTCGACATTGTCTGCGAATGCTTGTGTGAGTGCCGGCATCGGACCTACAAATATTCAAAAAGTCATCGGTGTCTTTAAAGCCTATACAACTCGCGTGGGCTCAGGTCCGTTCCCAACTGAATTGCACGATGAAGTCGGTCAAAAAATTCAGGCTGATGGTCACGAGTTCGGCGCAACAACGGGTCGCGCCCGCCGCTGTGGCTGGTTGGATCTGGTGGCATTGAAGTATGCGATTCGCGTGAATGGCATCACCAATCTTGCGATGATGAAAATCGACGTCTTGTCGGGCCATGATCGCATCGGTGTTTGCACAGCTTATAAAATCAACGGTGAAACCGTAACCGAACTTCCAACTTCACCGTACGAACTTGAAAAAGTGGAACCGGTGATCGAGTGGATGACCGGCTGGAAAGAGGATCTGACGAAAGTAAAAACACTTTCCGACCTGCCTCGTCCAACGACGAACTTCATTGATTATGTAGGTTCGCAACTGGGCACTCCGATCGACGTGATCTCTGTGGGTCCAGGTCGGGAGCAGACTTTATGGGTGAAACCCCTGTTCAACAACTAGGTTCCATTCACTTTTCAATTGATTATTCAGTGGATTGAATAATTAATTCATTTTATCCATCTAATCAAATAGTCCCTTTCGCAGTATAGTTAAAGGAAATGAAAGGGACTGTTATGAAAAAACTCTTATTCTCTCAACAAAGTAATTCACGTCATTGGGTCGGCGATGGTTTTCCAGTCCGCTCGATATTCTCCTACAATGATATTGCCCGGGAAATGACGCCATTTCTTTTGATGGACTACGCTGGTCCCGCTGTTTTTCCTCCTTCTGAACATCGTCGTGGTGTGGGAGAGCATCCCCACCGTGGCTTTGAAACTGTCACTATCGTGTACGAAGGCGAAGTTGAACACCGTGATTCCGCAGGCGGCGGCGGCATTATCAAGCCTGGCAATGTGCAGTGGATGACTGCTGCCTCGGGGTTGGTGCATGAAGAATTTCACGGGGTCGATTTTGCAAAAAAAGGCGGTACCTTTGAAATGGTGCAACTGTGGGTGAATCTTCCTGCCAAAGACAAAATGTCTCAACCAAGATATCAGGGCTTGATGAATGCGGAAATTCCACAAGTCACGCTGCCCGATGGTGCAGGCAAGCTTCGCGTGATCGCAGGTGACTATCAAGGTGCCCGGGGTCCAGCGAAAACCTTTACGCCAATCAACCTGTGGGACATTCGCCTGCAAGCTGGTCACAAGGTGGCATTGAATCCACCCGTGGGCCACACGACCGCTGTCTTCGTACTTAGTGGTGATGTCACTCTGGGTTCTGGCGAACGACTGCAGGAGGCAGAACTCGCTGTGTTGGATCGTGAAGGCTCCGACTTTACACTGACGGCTGGCACTGATGCGAAAATTCTATTCTTAGGTGGCGAACCGATCAAAGAACGAGTTGTCGGGTACGGCCCGTTTGTCATGAACTCGGAAGCTGAAATCCGACAGGCCTTTATGGATTTCCAAGATGGCAAAATGGGCAAAATTGGAAATATTGAAGGTTCCCGCTAAATTCCATAACCTGAAGGGAGAAATCCCTTCGGGTTTGTTTTTTCAAACACCCTCAGGCACAATTTCTTCATGGACCTGAATGAAATCGCAATTTTTGTAAAAGTCGTGCAAACCGGCAGCTTTTCTGCTGCCGCCAAACAATTGGAGATGCCGAACTCCACTGTCAGCCTGAAAATCTCCTCCTTGGAACAGCGTCTGGGAGTGACACTTATCCATCGCACCACCAGAAAATTGCAAATCACTCCAGCCGGTCAATTGTTCTTCGATCGCTGCCAGTTGGGAATCAGCGAACTCAAAGCCGCGGAGGATGAAGTCAGTCAGGGACAGGGCGAAGCTCAGGGACTATTGAAAGTCACCGCTCCGGCCATCATCGGCTCCAGTGTTTTAAAAGAAGCCATCGCTGAATTTCGCAATCGCCATCCAAAAATTCAGCTGGAATTGGTATTGACGGATCGCCGGGTGGATTTGATTTCGGAAGGCGTTGATCTGGCAATTCGTGCGGGAGACCTTAAAGATTCAACTCTTATCGCAAAAAAACTGGGGATCAGCTATTTTGCTCCATTCGCCAGCCCCGCTTACCTCAAGAAAAATGGAACACCTCAACACCCCAAAGACTTGCGCGCTCATCAGTGCCTGCAGTTCACACCGCTCGGCAAAGATCACTGGGAGCTTATTAATGACAATCGTACCAAGGTCACCGTTAAACTGATGGGAAATTTGATCATCGACGACCTTAATCTTATTAAAGATCTGTCTCTTGCCGGAGAGGGTATTGCTCTTCTTCCGACATTCCTGTGCGGAAACGAAACCAGCCAAAAGAAGTTGGTGCGTATTCTTCCGGCATGGCGCTCTGATCAACGCCCGGTCAGTTTTGTTTATCCTCCGCAAAGATTCAGCCAGCCCCGACTGGAGGCGTTTATCAAATGCACCTCTGACTTGATCAAAGAACGACTGCGCGCTTTGGAGCTTTAATCCAGGGCCTTAAGACCTTGGGCCTTCCAAAAGGTCTGAACTCTTGTCCTCTGTCACAATCAATCTTGTTTTCTGGAAACTCCCCGGCAACCGGTTTAGCATCAAGCCAGGAGGAATCATGGCACAAAAGAACAAGAAACCCACCCGGCCCCAAAGCAAGAAAAGTCCTTCACGAAAATCAATGGACGATGATATTTCGGGACGGGAAGATCTTTCCCGCGATGACCTTGAAACTGATTTTGAAGTTACCGGCCGTGAAAGTCTGGTAAAGAAAAATCAAAGACGCTAATATCGCGTAAAATATTAACTCGCTTCGCGGCTTTCCATGGAAGCCGCTTGGTCAAAAATCTTATCGACATTGCCGGAAATACCGCGAATTGAAGTCACGATAAAGTCCGAGTTTGAACTTAATGACTCAACTCCCCGCTTGATCTCTCCAGTGCATTTGCGCAGCAGTAAAATAAAGTTGTCCATTGAAGACAGATAGTTCGCAAAAATAGATTTGATTTCCGCTGTTCTGGAGGATTCGATCGCACCGATTTGACGAACCACTTCCAGCCCTGTCACGAATTTGGCAATTTCCTGCATTGCCGATTCAATTACCGCGATACCGGCTTGAAGTTCAGAAAACTCACTTTGCAGATTCTTCGAATATTGACCAAACAAATCCGAGAACGCTTTTTGATTCTGCAACATCTCTTCAAAAGCATTGTCAGACGAGCCCAGCTTGGCAATGGATTCGCGAACGAAAAAATCCACCATCAGCATCTGCACATTTAAGGCTGCGACCCGCAGCACACACTTCTTAACCACGCCGGCCAGTTCATCGACGAATCCCGCTAGTCCACCCAGATGCTTTTCAATGGTGCCGGACAAAACGGAGAACTCGTGAGAGACAACGCCCAAACTGGCTGCCAAATCACCGAATTTAGCTGCGGCAATTTTCATATTAAGAGAAATAAATTTCAGCTGCTGAAATCCCTCGTCAAGGCTTTTAATGGCTTCTTCCAAATTCTGACTGTTGCCCTGAAAGCCCCTTAGTTTCTCGAAAACCTCTTCCAACTTGTGAGTTGTCGCCTTTGTCACTTCAGCGATTTGCTCCGCTTCCTTGACCTCAAACTTCATTTCCGAAATTTGCAAATGAGTTGCGCGGGACTTCAATTCCTCAAGCACCGCTTTGACCATAAAGCTTTCATAGTCAGCGAATCCCAACTCAGCGATCTTCTCCAGCAAATACGCATGAGATTCCTCCAGGCTGTGATCCTGACTTTCATAATGCAAAACATCGTTATAAAGATTCTGAACAACTCCGAAAATTTCCGAAGAAGGTTTAAAGCGAACTGACAAGTAGCCATCCTGAATTGGAAAGGCAAAAGCATACACCCAATAGTAATGCCCATCGCCCGCCAAATTCTTAACGTAGGCTCCTACTGGTTTATCAGCTTTTAGGAATTCCCAGAACTCTTTGAAAACAGCCCGTGGCATATCAGGATGACGAATTAAACTATGAGGCGCCCCGACCATACTCTCTTTGGGATATTCACTGACTCGAACAAAGACATCATTGCCATAACGAATAACGCCACGTTTATCTGTCGTGGAGAAAAAGAACTCGTCAAATCCAAAGGGACTTTCAGCATTTACAGGTGTTGGACGTTTCATAGGACCTACCAATCTCAATGACTTTGATATCGGCAGGACCTGAATTAAGAGTTAGCAATATATATCAAAAACGACGGACAAAATGATCTCCACCGGAGTTTGATTTTGCATTTCTCGAGAGGATTTCACTTTAAATACAAATAGTCTCTTATTTTACTGCGTGGTGCTGAGTAAAAAATGATTCGACAGATTCTTTTGAGTTGAGGCGCTCAATGGATTCCACTTTTAGTTCGGCAACCTTCATCACGATGATTTGCCCTTTTTCACGTGGCCAATCTTTTGTGGCTTCGCCTGTCCTATCCAATGCTAACTTGTAGCTATATTTTCTCATTTTGGGAATGGCGAACATTTTAGAAACCAAACCTGGCATTTTGGAAATGTCAGAAACCACCAAGGTTTTTGCTGGATTCACTTTGCTGGGATTCGCATTCAAATACTCTGTCAGAATTTTAGCAGCATCCATATCGCTGGAAAAAAGAATCCACTGCGTGGTTGTGGATAGCTCTGCTGGCTCCTCAAATTGATTCAGGATTCTGAAGGCCGACAGTGTCTCCCCTGCTTGCACAGCTAAAGAGACAGAGGCCATAAAACTAAACAAAACCAAAAATACAAGTTTTCCCATGGTGAGAAGTGTACTTAGTTAATCACGCAATTAACAGCAAAGTTTTTACGTTCGCTATTTTAACAAACACGGACGCTGTAAGATTGCTTGTTTAAACTCTCCGAGAGAATTGGTACACTTGCAGCTTAAAGACAAGGAGGCTGAATGAACTTAACAGATCAAACCATTCTTATCACTGGTGGAGGTTCCGGCATTGGCTTAGGACTTGCGGAAGCCTTTGAAAAACTGGGCAATCAAGTGATCATTGCTGGTCGCTCTCAATCCAAACTGGAAATGGCGCGCGCCAAGGGATTTGCAACTCTCACTGTGGATATGACCAGTCAGGAAAGTATCGAAGGCCTGGCCAAGGAGGCCATTCAAAAGTTTCCCGCTCTCAACTGTGTCATTCACAACGCTGGCATCATGAAGAATGAAAAGCTTTCGAAAGGCGACAATGCCGAAATCGCCACCGACACCGTCCTCACAAATATGCTGGGCCCAATTTTATTGACCAGCTTTTTACTGCCACACTTCTTGAAGCAAAAGTCCGCAACAATCATGACGGTGACTTCGGGTCTGGCCTACGTTCCTCTTTCCATGACTCCCACTTATTGCGCAACCAAAGCCGGTATTCACTCTTATACTGAAAGCTTGCGCTTTCAAATGAAGGACACGGCTATCGAGGTCAAAGAGATCGTGCCACCTTACGTACAAACGCACCTGATGGGCGAACGCCAGGCTTACGATCCCAACGCAATGCCCTTGCATGAATTTATTGATGAAGTGATGAGTATTTTGAAGAACAATCCTGAGGTCGATGAAATCGTTGTACAAAGAGCTGCCGCATTTCACCAGGCAAGCTTTGGCGGCGAAGCGTCCTACCGGGAGATCTTTAAATCCAGAAACGAATTTTTTCTTAACGCACGCAAAGCGGAATGGGATTCGATGTGAACAACAACTATTTTCCGCCAGAGGCCGCTCTGGTTTATGATGAAAAAAACAAAAAACTCGCACCCATCTCCGAAAACATGCTTTTTCTGATTCGCCTGCTTTTAAAGGAACTTCCCGCCCAATCAAAAATACTTTGTGTTGGCGCAGGTACTGGAAATGAAATTCTGGCGTTAGCGCATTTTTATCCGGAATGGAAATTTGTGGCACTGGATCCCTCTGCCGGGATGCTTGATGTTTGCCGTAAACGTCTGACCGATGCAGGACTGGCTGATCGCTGTGAATTTATTCACGGGTATATTCACGACACGCCCCCGGAAGTTAAGTACGATGCCGTGCTTAGTATTTTGGTCGCGCATTTCATTCACTCTGATGAACGCCTGACTTATTTTAAAACTATCCAAGACCGACTGTTGCCGAAAGGCTATCTGGTGAATACAGAAATAAGTTATGACTTAAACTCAACCGAATTTCCATCAATGCTGGAAAACTGGAAAACCATTCAATCATTGATGGGTGGCACTCACGAAAGCCTGGCCAAGCTGCCCGAAGTGCTGCGAAGTATGCTTTCTGTGCTTCCCCCAAAACAAACTGAAGACATATTACGAGATAGCGGATTCCCGCTTCCCGTCCGGTTCTTTCAGGCATTTATGATTTGTGGATGGTATGCGCAATCAAGCTGAATAAAGATTGGATCAGCAAATACTTTAAAATGGTGAAGCTGTGGGAGTGTGCGCTGATCAATCGCAAAGGAATGAACAGCTATGAACGATGCAATATCGTTTTTTAATCGACCGAAAAATAAAAAACCCGATCTTTTGGATCGGGTTTTTTATTCAAAAATATACTTCGACAGAGCCGAAGTATATTTTTGAATATCAACCTTCCAGATTGCCCATCCAATTGATATCACTGAATATTTATCATTTTAAAGGTGTGCGCCAGCTGCGAGCGATTTGAGGCTGTTCACCTCCGTGCCATTTGGAATGTCACTGGGAGCTTATCGCTCAAGATTGTTTTTGTTTTTTTGTAGCCTTGGCGAGCGATTTTGAATTTAGCGACCCTCAGTCGTAGCTGAAGAGTCAACATAAAATCAAAAGGAGAATTAAAATGAAAACTCAAACGAACAATCTTCAGTTTCTAGGTGCCAAAGAAGTTTTCCATGACGATTTTGGAAATCTTATTATTGTGCTGGCAAAAAATAACTACGCGATCTTGAACGAAAAGGTTTTGGAAATCATGGGATTGGAGAAAACTGACTGAACAATAATAAAAGATGTTGAGTCGCGCGTGTCCCGTACTAAGGCAGACAATGATTATGGTCGTGGACCTCAGGCAGGAAATTCAACCAAAAAGAGAGCTTTATAACCTCTCTTGGGGCTTGTATGAAATCAGTAACAAAGAACAAATATTTTCAGTGTTAACTCGTTTAAATACGAGCGAGGAGTGTTTATGTTGATTTTAAAATGTGTCGTAGCATTTTACATAGTCGCATTTATTATAAACCTATTTTCTAAAGATCCCGGCAAGCGTTGGATGATAATGGACTTGTTTAATCTTATTCTCCGCATCCTATTCTTTTTCATGAAGGGTCTCCTTTGTGTTGTTGCTTACCTTTTTTGCGCGAGCGCAAAAAAGGTAAGGCCCGCTCTCCAGCTTGCCGCTGCTGACGGGCGCGGCGGCACTTGCAGAGTCGGACTGAGAAATAGTGTGTTGTTTTGATACGGCGATTTGCGCTTAAACAATATTCAATGTACTGTTTTGTTTACGGGAGGTATTTTTGAAAAATAAGGAACTAGAAAACTCATTGAAGATAATAAAACAACTAGCAGATTTATTGATAAATTCACATAGCCCGATCGACGGTAGACGAAAGATCGATGTTTTTATCGAAGCCGCAAATCAAATTTCTGGTGCGCTTGATAAAGTTGATCAAAAAATTTCTGAAATTCAATCTGCGAATTATCAACTTTCGCAAACCGTTGAAGATTTAAAAACCCAAGTAGCAGAACTAAAAATACTAAAAAAGAACTAACCCCATTTTGGGCTAAAAAGGCTCGTCCCCAATTGACAACTTCAAATTCCAAGAAATAAATCAATTATTTTGCCCCGCATTTAAGCATGCCGACTCGCATTCATCTTGTTTAATTGCGAGTTGTCATCAATAATTACTTACCACAAATGAGAGTGAGTGCCCGGCAACAGTACCGTCGTGCGGGATTAGTTTTTTGAAAGTTCGGCTAATCGGAGTGAATGTGTAATTAGGGGTAGTAAATGGTTGACGATAAAATCTCTGAGGATATTAACGCCATTAGTAGCGAGCAAATTCATCAGCGTCTTCAAACTGCAATTCAAAATGGAAGCGTAAGTTTTGTTACGGAGCTTTTGGCGATTGAAGATATGCTTCCGTACCTTGATAAAATTTTTATTGCTTCAGTATCTGATTTTTTGAACAGCCAAAGCCTAAATTTGCTTCGAATAACTGCTGAAGCCATAGGTTCTGGGCAAGATGTGTTCCGTATCGCGCATACATTGGTTCAGATTTTCCCTAACCTCAATCAAGTTGATCCAGTATCTCTTTTACAGTTTTTAAAGATATACGAAGAGAAGACGAAGAATGACTTAATGAGTGGACAACTCTTTGAGCCGATTAGAAAGCGCACAGCTACAAACAAGGACTGGGGCTTGAATCTTGAAAACGTCATTTTCGAGAATAATGACAAGAGATTTTATTCGTATTTACTTGCAACCTACCTGGGCTTTTCCGACTCAGATTATAACTTTGGCTATGACAAAATAAAATCCGCCTACACTTCAACGGTTTGTGAATTGAAAGCGATTGGCTTAAGAGGACTTGGACTATTAAGCCAACTATCCGACGAGCACAAGGCTGAGTCTTTTGAATCCCTCATCCTTGGTGTTGACGACAAGGATGAAGCGGTAGCTTC